>NZ_JAOCDF010000029.1:0-48026 GCF_029840775.1 Empedobacter sp. GD03865 | reverse complement strand
AATTCTTTAATAAATACATCAAATCTTTGTCGACCTAACCACTTAGGTGAATACTGAGATACAATTTTGTATTGTGGTAAACTATCTTTGAAATAATTTAATACTTGTATTTCTTTATAATAACTTCCAACGTCTTTAAAACCTTTTGAATTTCTGATGTATTTTTCTATTTCTTTAAGTCTTGAAATAAATTGTTTATTGAAATTTGTTTTAAATTCATCTGATATATTGAATTCTTGTTGGAGTTTGTTTTTATACTTTTCATTAGCTATTTGTAAATCTCTTCCATATTCTTCCAAACAATACCTTCCACTTATATTTATTTCAAGTAAATCATTAATATCTATGTTAATAATATTATCTATGAATAAATTTTCAATAATGAAATTGTAATTAAAAAAATCTTTTACTTCATTTTCATCTAACTGAAAAGCATATGTATAAAAATCTTCATCTGATATTATTTCATTTGAACTTTTAGCATAATTGAATTTTTGATTACAATAATAATCTAAATATGTTTGTTTTCTGTATTTGATTAAAAAAATATATACTTCTTTAAATGATACTTCATAGTTTAAAATAAAAGAACCTACGATGAATTCAAATGGAGTTAATAAATCATATTTTTTTAATAACAAAAATATCTCTTTACTACTAATCCTATTATAGGAGCTTATTAAAGATTTTAAATCTGTCCTTCCACACCATATGTTATCTGAAAATGAATATAAATAATCAGTTATATAAGTGTTAAATAAAGTTGCTTCTATTTGATTTATATAGTCGTAAGATGATAAAAAATACAAAACTGAAGAATTTAATACATCTCGAGTAATTTGTATTTTGTTATTATTTGGTAAAATGTAAACAGGCACCCAAAATGTATCAGAACTACTATGAATAATATTTCCACACGGATAACAAGATTTATCGCCTAACAGATACAATAAATTATTATGAACTATAACTTCAAAAGAAGTGCTTATTCCATCATCAAAAATTATATTTTTTAACCTATGAATATTATCCTTATTATAGTTTATTAGGATTTCATTTAGCTCTTTTCTTTTATGGTATAAAGTATTATAATGAAGAGTTTTTAAATCAATTCCATATTTATTTTCATAGCATTCCTCAATTAATTTAATATTCATCGTTTATTCAAGTCTTTCTTCTAATATTCGTAATTTCCATTTCAAATTAGTAATAGCAGTGTAGTTGTTGTAAGATTGGTGAGTAAAGCCATATTTGTTTGTATTACAACCTAAACAATATTCTTCATCTTTGTTATTTGTATTACCGCATTGGCACTTCCAAATTTCAATTTCTTCTGAAGAAAATATATTTTTTTTCTTATAAGAATACTCAACATATTCTTTAATATTGTTTTCAATACTATTTACAAGATTCTGAATTTCAATAATATTTTCAGAATTATAATTTTGTTTATCATACTGAGTTAATGAAACTGCTGTTTTTTTGAATGTAATATTATCATTGTCTAATAACTTAGTTATTGAAGGAAAATGAATGATGTAATTATTTTGAATTAAATCATAACAATGTTTAATATAATTTGCATTATTATTTTCAGCTATTGAAGTATATAATTTATCACAAACAAATTCTGTATCTAATACCTCAATGAACCTAAGAAAATTTGATTCATAAAGATAAAATTCGTTATCATTAGTGGCATAACTTTCAATGTATTTTTTATATTTATCTAATAATGAATCAAAAGCCTCTTCTATTTGGTTACTTATTAAAGATTCCCAAATGTCAGAATTTATACCAAGTTTATTTTCTTTAAGTTCAATTAAAATCCTTTCTTTATTTAATAAATTATTTAATTCATCAACTGAAAGTATTCTTGAATTAGTTATTTCTTTTGAAGATATATTTTCAATTAATATCGCTGTACCAATAGAAGTAATCATAAACATTGATTTTCCCTTTCCTGAAATCTCATCTATGTCAACTTTTAAACCAATGATACAATTACAGCCAAGTCTAAAAGCTTCTTGTTGAAGTTTAGTAATACTTTCATTATAAATACTACTTAATTGATTTTGAAATTCATTTGAACGACCTCCAAAAACATCTGAAAGTCCTCCAAAAAAATCATTAAAGATATTAACACCAGTTACAACGTGAGAAGAAACTGGTTTCTTATATTCAAGTATTTTATAACCTTCAATAGATGAGGTTGTTAACACAAGTACGTCTTTATAATTAGTTATTCTTTTCATTAGTATCAATTTTTCTTAAAATCTTTCTCAAAATATCATTAGTTGTTTTGATTTGATATTCTATATCTTGTTGTTTTCTATATTTCTGTATTTCAAATTCAGACATTTCATTTTCTACTGCACCTTTTACTAAATAATAGTTAATTGTTAATCCAACTATAATACCTAAAACTATGATTATAAGTGTATCCATTTGTTTTTTATGTTAAGATTTAGGAGTAAAAATAATCAAATATTTGAATAATCAAATACGGTTTTCCGTAAAACTAAACCTCATCAAAATAATCTGATGAGGTTTTTTAAAAACATACATTTTTTACATTATCTACATTAATTTAGATTTCGGAATGTTTTCCAATCGTAATTGGTTAAAATATCTGCTAAATCAATTCCTTTCTCTTTTTGCTTATCAGTAGCCAATTGCTCTAACATTTCAGAAACTTCAAAAGTTGAATTTGGTAATTGTTCTTGAATTTTCTCAGTCTTTTCTTTCCATTCGTTGAAAGTAATAGCATCTTTAGAAGTATCAGGAAATAAAACAACTTTTCTATTTTTTAGGGCTTTACATTTAGCATAGTTCAAACTTGATTTATTGTAAACTGCTAACCAAAGATAGTTATTAGGGTTATCAGGTAAACCAAAGTAAATAGAGCCAATTAAAGCCGTTTTAGGAGCTTCAACCAATGCAATTGGGTTATGAGGGTATTTATTCAATAAATGTTCTCCAAACAAGCATCTAACCTTAGAATCATTTAATTCATAATCTTCAATCCATTGAGGTAAATCTATCTTTTCCTTATCATATTTTTTCGATAGAATTGTATGTATAAAATCTGTTTTGATTGTATTATTTGCAATGTTGAATTTTTTACATTGTATTGCATTTACATTTAGATTAATATCTATAAATGGAAAAGTAATTGCTCCTCTCATATATCCTTCTGTAATTGTGCCTAATTGATACAATTCGATTAATTGATAAACCTCATCATAATTAAATGGATAAGATAAGTTGCAAAGTAAGTTTTGAATAAACGTATTACAATCATAATCCGATTTAGTTACATCTAAAACGTGTTGAGGTATGTAATAGTTTACTATTGGTTTTACTAGTTGAATGTTGTAATAATTGTAATTAAAACTATAATCATTCCCTTTCAAATGGTATTTATCTGTATAAGGATTCAAATAATAACCACATTTAGATTCCCTATCACAACGACCATATTCTAAAGGTAAAACCTCTCCAGTTTCTGTATCAACATATCTTCTGTAAGTTCTCTTTTCGTTACAAGAAGGGCAAGATTCTTTCTTACCCTTCATAAATTGAAATCTATAATTACTCATTAGAAAGGACATTCTTTATTAAATTCAACATATACCATATTACCTGCTGAAGTACGTTTGATTTCAATATTTAAAGCATCTAATCGATTCTTGAAATTTTTAGAATTAACAGATGAAAAACCACCTTCTGAACAAAATTCTCTATATCTTTTATATAACTCAGATATTAATATCGGCTTATCCGTTGTTTTCTTGTAATCTTCATCAATAAACATTGCAACTGAATCAGATTCTAATTTGAATTGCTTAAGCATTTCATTTACTTCATCTACTTGCGTAAACCCTTGTTGTTCAATTAATCTTTCTAAACCTTCTAAAGCCCAATTTAAAATACCTGATAATTCATTGTCAATGATTTGGGTATGTAAACTTTTATCTTGTTCTTCTTCAGGAATAGTTACGTTAAAAGGAACAATGATAAACCTTCTGAAAAATCCTTTAGTTTGTTCAGTTTCTTTAGGTAGTTCATTACAATTGAATAAAAATTTAGCATAATTACTCATAATAAATGGTTCTCCATAAGGTAAACGAGCTTCAACTTCTTCTCCTGATGCCAATTGTTTAAAAATGGTTGGATTCATCTTAGAACTTATTTCAGGTGCGTAATTTAATAGTACATTTTCTAATTTTGCTCTTTGATAACCAGTTTCATTTGTTAGCGATTGTAAGCTATAAGATGTAATATTTTCTTTTCCTATCAATGCAGTAATCACTTCATAAAATACAGATTTTCCATTTGCACCTGAGCCATATAACAACATTACTTTTTCAATCTTTAATAACGAATTACCATTCTTTAAAAAGATACTTCCAATATATTCAGCTAATAGTTTTTGAACATCTTTATTTGGTAAAACTTTATCCAAATAATTATTAAACAAAGGACTTTTAGCATCTTTATCATAATTGAAATTCAATTGATAAGTAAGAAAATCATTCTGATTGAAATCTCTAAGAAACTTCTTTTTACCTGATAATTCAAAAGTGCCATTCTTTAAATTAATGAGAACTTTGTTCGCATCTTGTTGAGGTGCTTTATAATAACTATCTGCTAAAAATTGTTTGTGTAATTCATCTATTGTTCTATGATACTTTGCATCATATTTTTCAACTCCAAATTTTAAAGCTACATTTTTAAGAAAGTTTTGAAATTCTTCTTTTTCAACTTTTTGCCAAAAATTACCATTGTAAGCATATATATTACCATTGTGTTTGGATAGTCCGAATCGATTTTTTTTGATGAGTTTTTTAAGTTCATCAATAGAAACCATTACATAATGCTTTTGTAATAATTTACATTTTTTAATTAATTCTTTAACCTTTTTATAATCTGGAGAATCAACTTCTAAACCTTTTAAATGCTCTTCATAATCCTTTAATTTTGGAAAAACAATTGCTTTAAAATCTATTGGTTTAATCTCTTTCAATATCTCTTCATACAACTGAGAATGTTCAATTGCTGGAGTAATTTTGTGCTTATTAACGCCTGAAACAATAGTGCTTATTATATTATTCGTATCTTTAGGTAAATCCGAAGGAGCAAAGTTTAATTCAGATTCTAAGTTTGCCTGATTATTTGTTTTATTAACTTCCATTAGTTTGAGCCTTTTTTAGTTAATAAATACTGATTAGCTTGCTCCTCGATTTCTTGAAAAGATAACTTTTTACCTTGCTTCAAATATTCAATGATTTCACTTTTTAGATAATAGTTTTTACCTAATCTTTTCATTGAAGGAATTTCTCCGTTAGAAGTTTTTGTTCTAATTGTCCCAATTGTAACTTTTAATAATTGAGCAACTTCATTTGCATCAAGAATTATTTCTTCATCTGAAATGGTTGGTTGATTGAATCGAGCCGATTCTTTTAATTGTTTTTCTAATCCATTCATTTTCTCTAATAATAATGACATTGCATTCGGCAATTCATTAAAAGTAATTGTTTGTAAATCCATATTTTTTTATGTTATGGTACAAAGTTGAGAATGGGATTTGTTGGGATTTTGGGATTATTTTGGGATTCTATCTTTGGATAGCTTTATATATAATTTTTAAATCATCAACATCTTTGAAATGCTCTATTTGTCTAAGAAAAGTTAGATATTTTGTATCATTGATTAATTTATTTTCTTCTGAGTGTTTTTTTTGTATAAGATTAAGTTTTTTATTGAATTTTGTTTTTGCACCAGTTTTTAAATGAATAATAATCTCTTTATTATATTCTTTACCTTCAAAATACTTAGTAAATAAATCGAGGAAATTTGTATAATCATTCAAATTCTTAAAAAATTCATTCCATTCAATATATTCATCATAATTGGTTAACAATTCTCTAAGACTATTTGTTGTATCAGTATCCTCAGCAATATAATTATGATTGTTTATATTAGATTCAATCTCAACTAAATATTCAGAAAGTTTAATATTTAATTTACCTTTAGCAATAGCCCATTGGGTTTTCAACTTCTCAATTTCTAATTCTGAAAATTTAGAATAAACTAAACCAGTTTCTTGAATTACAATATCTCTATTTAAATCAGAATTAATTAAGTTGAATATAACATCATACTTAATGTTTAAGTTTTCAATTTTAGATACTAAGTTGTATATCGATTTAAAAGTTGATTTGGTATTTGATTTTTCTGTCTTTAAGTAATTTAAAAATTCTCTTTCATAAATACTATACTTTGAAAATACATTATCAATAATACTAATTGTTTTATGTTTAGTATAATCTTGAATATAATACTTAGACATATCATCTCCTTTTAAGAAAGCTTCTTTTCCTTTTTTAGATGATTTTTCTATGTTCTCAATATTATTTTCAGTACCATATTTTGAAAATCTATAAAATGTATTATCAAAAGCTTTTTCTTCAATTTTTAAATATTCCTCAAACAATAAATCAAAATATTTTTCATTGTTAATGATTTTTTCTGTCTGATAATTTGATTCCTCTTTATTTAATAAAGGGTTATAATAGGTATGAGTAAGTAGTTTATGTTTAAAAAGTTTTTTTAAATCAACATCTAAATCTTTCATAATTCAAGTATAATTTTATTAGTGGTTTGTTTTTTTGATTCGTTTACAATTTTAGCATAAATCTGTGTTGTTTTAAGGTTTTTATGTCCTAACATTTTAGAAATGGTAAATAAATCAGTACCATTTGCTAATTGTAAAGTTGCGTATGTATGCCTAAAACTATGAAAGGTTATATCCTTTGTTATTTCGGCATCTTTTAACCAATCAGTTAATTGTTTGTTGAGGTAAGCAGAATATTTTAATCCATTGAATACTTTCTCTGAATCTTTTTGTCTTTCTCCTAAAAGAGTAAAAGCTTGTTCAGAAATTGGAGAATACTCAACTCCTTCTGTCTTTTTTTGGATAAAGTTGATATAGTATTCATCATTAGTTTTATAGACATTTTTCCAACTTAAATTTTTTACATCTGAAAACCTTAATCCAGTTAATGCAGAAAATATAGAAGCTCTTTTTAGTAAATCATTTTTACATTCTGTATTCGCTAATTTATTTAATTCTTCAATCGTTAAGTACGTTCGATTCGTTTCTTGTTCTTTAATGTTCTTAATCCTTGAATTTATATCTGTACTCAATATTTCATCTATAAAAGCTTGTTTTAAAGCTGTTTTGAATTTTGTGAAATATGATAATGCAGTATTTTGAGAAAGTTTAGTATCCTTTCTTTTTAAACTATTTGTAGTTAATAAGAAATGCTTATAATCTTCTGCAAATGTCAAAGTTATATCCTTAAATAATAATTTGCCATTTGTATAATGTTCTAAATACATTATAGCAGAAATCCAATTTTGATAGTTTGAACCATGTCTTCTGTCTGCTATCTTTTTAATGTAATCAATAAAGTTTTGGCTCTCTTTATTTTTCTTTTCAAGTTGAGCCTTTTCCATATCATTATAAATCTCAGGTCGATTCAATTCGATACTTCTTTTTGTAGCGATTTCTTCTGCAATAGCAAGAGTATTTCTATTGTTATTTTTTTCTAATTGTCCTTTTGGATTCTCATAAATAGATAAACCTAAAAATTCTCTTCTTGTTGACTTTCCATTTCTAATAATAGAAGGATAGAAGTCTAAATACAAAGAAAGTTTTCCATTTTTTAAGGGTTTCTTTCTTAAAGTTACTTTTATTGCCATAGTTTATGTAGATAATGTTGATTATGTATGATTTTATAAAACTTTTAAAAAAGTTTTTCTACTTCTGATTTTTTAATTCTTGTTAACCTTTCATTTAGATTGGTTGATTTAATTCTTTTGGATTTTATTAATCTATAAATCGTCTTTGTATTGCAATTCATAAGATAAGCAACTTCTCTAACAGAAAGATAGTCTTTATCTTTAATATTCAATAAATCAATTTGAGTTGTTTTAGCTTTGAAATTTTTATTGATTTTCTCTTTTGTATCAATTTCAATTTCTTTTTTCAGCTCTAATCTCTTTCTTAATTTATAATGTTTTGAATTGCATTTATGAGAACAATATTTAGTTGTGGTTTTTTGTGCTTCAAACATATTTCCACAATTCAAGCATTGTTTTAATATCTTAATATTTGTACTACTCATTTAGCCTATTTTTAAAAGTATATAAAATCCATTAAGGAGAAATAAGAGTATTTAAGGGACTTTATTTCGCCCAAAATGCCAATTTTTACTCAAATTTTTCTGCTAATTTTATCAAAGGTACAAATAAGGTACAAATTTTTGATACAAATAACTATAATAAACATATAACATATTTATTCTTTTGTATCTTTGAAGTATTAAAAAACCTCCTAAAATCAATGTTTTAAGAGGTTTTGTATATATTTCTAATATGTTTGTTTTGATGAGGTTACTTTCCGATACAAAACTTGCCAAATATCGTCCCTAATATATCTTGATCCACATCTATTTCACCTGTAATATGTCCCAAATATGTTAAAGCTTCACGGATATCCATTGCTAACAAATCCCCAGGAAGTCCCATGTCCATTCCTTGTTTGATCTTTCCAATTTGAGAAAGTGTGTTTTGTAATGCTTCTAAGTGACGAGAGTTCGTAACGATTGTGTCATCCTGATTTGTTCCTTTCAATTTGATTTGATGAATCAGATTTTCTTTCAATGCTTCGATATTATATTGATCTTTAGCTGAAATTTCTAAATGAACAACATCTTTAAACTCTTGTTTGATAGCATCAGAAATAGCTGATTCGTTATTGTTTACATCAATTTTATTGGCAACATTAAACAAGATTTTTCCTCTACGTTGCAAATCATCTAACTGATTCGCAATTTGATTATCAGCAGTAATATTAGCATCATATAGATAAATAATAATAGAAGCATTGTCGATTTTTTCGAACGTTTTTTCGATTCCAATACGCTCTATTGTATCTCCAGCTTCACGAATACCAGCTGTGTCAATAAAACGGAACCCAACACCGTCAATATAAATGGTTTCTTCAATGGTATCACGAGTTGTTCCTTCGATATCCGAAACAATAGCACGTTCTTCGTTTAATAATGCATTTAATAAAGTAGATTTACCTGCATTTGGCGCACCTACAATAGCTACTGGTACTCCATTTTTGATAACATTTCCAAAAGCAAAAGAATCAGCTAAACGTTTTAAGATGGATTGTAATTTATTCAATAAATCATAAAATTGTGTACGATCTGCAAATTCAACATCTTCTTCAGAAAAATCCAATTCTAATTCCATCAAAGCTGCAAAATTGATCATTTGTTCTCTTAAATCTTTGATTTGATTAGAGAATCCTCCACGCATTTGTTTGATAGCAATTTCGTGCGAAGCCTTAGAATCCGAAGAAATAAGATCAGCAACAGCTTCTGCTTGTGTTAAATCCATTTTACCATTCCAAAAGGCTCTGAAAGTATATTCACCTGGATTGGCATTTCGAATGCCAATTTTATTTAATAATTCCAATACCTTTTGCTGAATATAAATCGATCCATGTGTCGAAATTTCTACGACATCTTCACCTGTATATGAATGAGGATTTTTAAATATTGAGAATAATGCTTCGTCAACAATGGTATCTCCATCCATCACATAACCCAAATGTATGGTATGAGAAGAAGCGTCATTCAAAGATTTAGTTGAATTAAATTTTGATTGATAAATCTGAGCAACTTTAGAAATTGATTCTGGTCCAGAAATACGAATAACCGCTATAGCGCCCATTCCATTGGCAGTTGCCAATGCACAAATTGTATCGTTGTTTAGCATAAGGCAAATTTACAACATAATAAGTTGTTGGAAAATTATAATTTATATGATAATTTTTTAAAATGTAAAAATATTTACTGTTAATATATTAATACTTAAAAAGGGATGTTTTTTAACCTGAACTAATTACTGCTACATCTGATGCTATTGGGAAAGAATTTGAGGATCATGAAATTAAAATTTTTAGTCAAATGGTTTTAATCCTATGATTCTAAATTATCATCAACTTATAAAAAATTAGATTTTGATAGATAATTGGCACACTTTTAGTATTTCTTTTAGAAATTGGAATTTATAATGTCATCAAAGAAAAATTATGCTACAAAAAGAGGTTTTGGAATTGGTAATTTTAGAATTAAAATTGTAGACGTACTTATTGTAATATCTGCTTTGATATTACTTGCAGTAGTATTTAAATAGACAAAAAAGCTTCTTAATATTAAGAAGCTTTTTTTTATTGATTTTTTAATTTGAGTTATAACTTGCTCTCACAGTAATTTGAGCCGTTTTTTGGCGAGATGTGGTATTCAATGAACCACCAGCCGAATATTCTTCATTATCATTTTTTCCTGTAATCTGAAAAATACCCAAATCGGCTTGTTTTAATTTTCCTAAACTAGTGCCAGATTTTGTTGCAATATTTTCAGCGCGTTGTTTTGCATTTTCAGAAGCTTGTGCAATCAATTCAAGTTTTAAATCTTCTAATTTCGAGTAGTAATAATTTGGATTAGATGAACTCAATTCGATGCCTTGGCTAATTAAAGTTGAAATTTCACGCGAAGCTTTCTCTATTTTATCCAATTCTTTCGATTCGATTGTTGCGTCTTGAGATAGATTATAACCAGTAAATTGACTAATCGAATTTCCGTTTGCATCTGTTCCGTACTGAAAATCTTTTGAAATATTTACCGCTTCAAAAACAATTTCTTTTGGATTGATTCCTTGCGAAATCAAAAAGTTTTTGACAACCGTTTGGTCAGCTTTTAATTGATCCGAAGCAACACGTAAATCATAATCTTTTCGACTAAACGTTGCACGCCATTTAACTAAATCGGCATTAAAATCTTTCAAAGCATTTCCAGTAACATTGATCGATTCAGAACTTCTGAATTTGTATTTGTAAGCGTTTCCTAATATACATGTTGCAGCAATTAACCCAACGGCTAAAATAGATGCTACAATAACTGAAAATTTATTCATAGTAATTTGGTTTTCAGTAAATGTACAAAAAATACTAAAGATGTATTTCACTGAAAATAGTGAAATTAAGCAATCAAAATAGGAAATTCTTGATCGATGATAAAGATGATTAAATTACCTTCTGAATAATCAATTGTAACCACATCTTCATTGGCTTTGTTGCGAGTTCCTATACGAGAAAGTAAATTTAAATCTTCGTTATTCAACGGATATTCCAAGCCTTTTGTGACAATGTTTTTACATTCAGGAAAGGGGAGTAGCGAAATTGTTCGTCCAAAATAGCCTTCTAACTTTGTTTCTTTTTCTGCGAAAAAATATTGACTATAATTATCGTAAAATAAAATATTGATTTGATCTTTGAAACGATAAGCCGCATTCAAATTTCCAATAAAATGATCTTGTTGACGACCACTTGCTCCAAAAACATCAACCTGTTCAAAATCTTTATCCAAAATGATTTGTAAGGCTTTTGCAAAATCTGTGTCATTTTGATCTGGAGTAGAAATAACTTCTGTTTCAGGAGGAAACTGACTGATTTCAAAAGAATCAAAATCGCCCGAAATAACATCGGGCGTTATATGTAATTTTTGTAAATAACGAAATGCACCATCTGTACAAAAAATCATATCATAATTTGATGTATCAGGCAGAATAGTTGGAACTTCGCCATTCAAAAATAAAAGCGCTTTTTTATTCACCTGGAATCCATTTTACTTCTTCGTGATTATTGTCTGTGGCAATTTTTCGCCCTAAAACGAACAGATAATCAGAAAGACGATTCAAGTATTTTTGTAATTCTGGGCGGATTTCTTCTTCTTCAGCTAAACCAACTGTTAAGCGTTCTGCACGACGACAAATACAACGCGCAACATGTGCATGAGAAGCTGCTTGATTTCCACCTGGAAGAATAAAATGTGTCAATTGTTCTAATTGTCCTTCCAAATCATCAATCCATTCTTCCAATTGAACAATATCTTCTTCAGTAACGGTTTTCGGAATACGAGGTTTACCATTTGCCAAGTATAATTTATCGACTGGCGTTGCTAATTCAGCACCAAGATTGAATAAACCTTTTTGGATGATGATAATTTCTTCCTCTAATGCTGGATCAATTTCATATGAACGAATTAATCCTAAATAAGAGTTCAATTCGTCAACTGTTCCGTAAGAATCAATCTTTAAACTATTTTTAGAGACACGTGTTCCTCCATATAAACCTGTTGTTCCTTTGTCTCCTGTTTTTGTATATACTTTCATGTGATTTCAACTAATAATTATCGAAGATAAGAAAATCTTAAATATTTTTTGGTAAAAGTGGTTTAGTAAAAAAGTGATATCCGATAGCTACGATAACTAAAATAACTGTGGTGATTATCCAAAGTGTATTAAAACCATAATCAGTAGCAATGTGAGTTCCTAAAAATGGCGAAACAATAAAGGCAATCGCTGCTGTCATTCCGTTTAGTCCCATATAAGCTCCTCTGTTATTTTTTTGCGAACGAAAAGCTGTTACCGTTGACATCAAAGGTAAAACAAGCATTTCTCCAATAGACATTAGTCCAATTGCTAAATATAACATACCTAATGTGTGACTAAATGTGAAGATAAAATAACTAATTGCTGTGACAAATGAACCAAAAACTAAAAGTTGAGTAACTGAAAATCGTTTTTCGGTGTAATGGATCAATAACATTTCGAATACAACAATGATTATTCCACTGAATCCCATTAATAATCCAATTTCTGTTTGTGTTAAATGAACTACATCTTTGTAAAATAATGGAAGTGTATTTAGGATTTGGAAAAATGCAATAGAGAATAATACACAAAATAAATTGAATACTAAGAAAGGTGTATCAGTGTATGCATTACGTTCTTTTTCGACAACTGTTTTATCAGAAATATTTTCTGTAGCAGCATTTCGTTCTTTTCGTCCATTGAAAAAGACAAAGAATACAATTCCTGCAACCAAGGCAGCTCCTGCATTGCAATAGAATAATAAATCGTACGAATAATTAGATAAAAAACCTCCCATTGATGGACCAATTGAGAAACCTAAATTAACCGCCATTCTATTCAACGAAAAAGCACGAGTGATATTTTCTTTCTTAGCATAACGCGTGATGGCAACTGAATTTGCAGGACGAAACATTTCGCTAATAATACTCAAAACAAGCATAATAACAGCAAAAGATTCTACCGTTTTAAAATAAGGTAAAATCAAAAACATCGGAGCACTCAGAAATAAACTGATGGCTTGTACTTTAAAGTTTCCGATTTTATCTGTTATCCAACCTCCAAGCCAAGAACCAATTACAGAACCAACTCCAAAACAACTCAAAACTATTCCCGAGTTTTCTAAAGAAAATCCTAATTCGGAGATCATATAAATTCCTAAAAATGGTAAAACCATCGAACCCATTCGGTTCAACAACATTACGATGGCTAACATCCAAGATTCTTTCGAAAGTCCGCTGTAAGCGTCAATGTAAATTTTTAGAATTTTTTTCATCTCTCAATTTTCTTTTAAATGCTACAAAGTTAAGTTCTTTTTTTTTCAAAAAAATGGTTATTTATCAAGGTTTCTGATATTCTTTGATTACTTTTGAAACCTCTTAAAAATAAATCTTACATCTATGTTGTTTTACAATTTCATTCTTAAGGTTTTAATTGTCATAAATGGGCTTGGAGCGGCGTCTGGATTAGTGGTTGATAAACACCATGTTTACACGATTTCCGATGATAAAGCACATTTGTACGTTTACAATAAAAAGAAAAAAGAAGTGGATAAAGTTGATTTGAATCCAGAAGTAAAATCAAAACATATCACCAAAAAAGATAAACCAGATTTTGAAGCGATTACAAAATTTGACAATCATTTGTACATTCTTGGATCGGGCTCTAAAGAAAATCGTTTCGATTTGATTTCATATAACATCAAAACTAAAGAGGTACATAACGATAATTATAGTTTTCTTTTGGATGAATTTTTAAAGGTTTCAAATTTATCTAAAAAAGATTTTAACATCGAAGGAATTATTACAGATGGACATTGTACATATTTTTTCAACAGAGGAAATGGTCCTGCTGGCATAAACGGAATTTATAGAGTGGGAGGCAAGATAAATGATTTGAGAGGAAAATCAATTGACTTTTTTCCAATAACTTTACCTAAAATCAACAATGAAACGACTACTTTTTCTGATGCTATTTTGGTAGATGGAAAAGTTTTGTTTACAGCAACTGTGGAATCTAAAAGTACAACTCAGTTTAATGGAGAAATAAAAGGTTCTATTATTGGCGAATTAGATTTGGTTGCGATGGAAGTTACGCGTTGGCAAAAAATTTCGGATGATAAGAAAATCGAAGGTTTAGCGTTGTATAAAGAATCTGGAAAGAATTATACCTTGTATTTGTGCGAAGATAATGATGATGACTCCAATAAAGCGTCAATTTACATCTACAAATATCAAAAGGAAATCTAATTTTTTGAATAAAGAATTTCGAAATACGGACATCGATTTTCGATTTATTCTTAAAAAATTGTGAAAGTATTTTCAAGACTATTATATTTGTCCGTCAAAATTTATTTATCAATTAAACATTATGCGAGGAAGATGGCTCATTGCAGCATTTGCAATTATTTTAAGTCTCTTGTGTATCAGACAACTAAGTTATACTTGGTACACAACTAAAGTGGAGCATGAGGCGGCGCGCTTGGCGAGTAAGCCAGAAGACGAACCAAGAATTTTAGATAGCTTGGCTCAGCATCCTCTTGATTTGGGAATTATTAAGTACGATTATGGGTATGCCAAAAACAATGAAATCAATTTAGGATTAGATTTGAAAGGTGGTATCAACGTAATTTTACAAGTTTCTGAAAGAGATTTAATCGAGAATTTATCAGCGAAAAGTCAAAACCCTATGTTGGCAACGGCTTTGGATGCTACAGATAAAGCTCAAAAAACAAACGGTAACGTACCTTATGTCGAATTATTTTTTCAAGAATTTGATAAAATAAAAGGAGGAACAAAATACGCAGCTGCAGATTTGTTTGGAAACAAAAACAATGCGGATAAAATTGCGTACAATGCTTCTGACGATCAGGTAAAAGAAGTAATCCGTAAAGATATCGAAGCTAAAGTTGCAACAGCTTATGATGTAATTAGCTCTCGTATTAATCAATTTGGTGTTGTTGAGCCAGTAATTCAACGTTTAGGTGATAAAGGTGATGGACGTATCTTGGTAGAATTACCAGGTGTTTCTGACACTGACCGTGTAAAAAAATTATTACAATCTACAGCAAAATTAGAGTTTTGGCAAGTTGTTCGTCAAGATCCTACAGTTTTACAATATTTTTCTAGCGTTAATACAGAGAAATATAATGTAAAAAATGAGAAAGGAGAAACAATCAAAACTTTAGCAGAAGTTATGCAACCAGCTGGTTCTAACGCAAGTTTTGTTGTGAATGTAAAAGATACTGCTGTTGTAAACCGTGTGATGCAAGACAAAGGTTTTGTACCTGGATTACCAGCAAACATTAGAGGATATAAATACTCTTGGGCGAATAAGCCAATGGATTTAGGTAAACAAGCAAATGATAAATCTGCTCCTAAATTATTAGAGTTTTATGTCTTAAAAGGTAAAAATGGAACGCAAGAACCATTAATTGAAGGAGATAAAGTAGTTTCTGCTGCTGGTGAACGTAATCCTGGTTCTCTTACAAATGAGCCTGTTGTTACAATGCAAATGAATCAAGTCGGAGCACAAGAGTGGTCTCGTATTACAGACGAGTTGAAACCTGCAGGTCCTGGACAACCAGGTCAAGGTGTTGCAATTGTGTTAGACAATATGGTATATTCTGCGCCAAATATCAGTAATCAAATTACAGGAGGTAACTCTGTTATTTCTGGAAACTTTACAATTGACGAAGCAAAAGATTTAGCAAACATTTTACAAGCAGGTTCTTTACCAGCTTCATCTAAAATTGTTTCTGCAGAGGTTGTTGGTCCATCATTAGGACAAGAAGCAATTAACAGTTCGTTAATCGCTTTCGGTTGTGCATTTGCATTAGTATTAATCTGGATGGTATTTTACTACAGCCGTGCAGGTATCTATGCTAACGTTGCTTTAATCATTAACTTATTATTCTTATTAGGATTCTTAGTATCGCTAAAAGCTACATTATCTTTACCAGGTATTGCCGGGATTATCTTGACATTGGTAACAGGAATGGACGCGAATATCTTGATTTACGAACGTGTAAAAGAAGAATTAAGAAAAGGAAAATCATTACGTCAAGCAGTAGATTTCGCTTATTCATGGAAAGGAGCTTTCTCTGCAATTATCGATGCCAACTCGACATCATTTATCACAGCATTAATTTTATTCTTCTTTGGTAAAGGTCCTGTTGTAGGTTTCGCAACAACGTTTATGATTGGTATTTTTACATCAACATTTACAGCGATTTTTATTACACGTTACTTTGTAGAAGGACGTTTAGTAAAAGGAAAATCTGTTCCTTTTTATACATCATTTACAGCGCACTGGTTACAAAACATTAAAGTTGACTTATTAAAAACAAGAAAAATCTCTTATGCGATTTCAATTGTTTTAACAGTAGTTGCTTTAATTTCTATTTTCACAAAAGGATTTGATATGGGTATCGAATTCCAAGGTGGACGTACATATACAGTTCGTTTTGATAAACATGTAGATCCTCAACAAATTTCTGAAAGTTTGGGTGATGTTTTCGTGTTAGATGGTGAAAAAATGATACCACAGGTGAAAACGTATGGTGGTCAAAATCAAGTAAAAATTACAACAGCATACAAAGCTGACGAAGACGGAACAAATGTAGATGACGAGATCAAAGACAAATTATATACAGGTCTTAAATCTTATCTACCAGCAAATATGTCTGAAAAAGATTTCTCTGAAGATAATGCTACAATAGGTTTAATGTCTTCTGCAAAAGTAGGTCCTACAATTGCCGATGATACAACAAGAGCTTCTTACATAGCGGTTTCTTTAGCATTAGTTGCAATTTTCTTCTACTTAATCGTGATGTTCAAACGTTGGCAATTCTCATTATCAACTATCATTGCTTTAGCGCATGACGTGGTTATTGTGTTAGGAGTTTTCTCTTTATTCAAAGGAATTTTACCTTTCAACATGGAGATCGACCAAGCGTTTATCGCGGCGATTTTGACGGTAATTGGTTATTCGATGAATGACTCGATTATTATCTTGGATCGTATTCGTGAGAATTTAACAGTTGAGAAAAACCACAACTTGTACGATATTATTAATATTTCTACTTCAGAAACATTATCACGTACAATTAATACGTCTTTATCAACGTTCTTAATCGTATTAATCATCTTTGCATTTGGTGGAGAATCAATCAAAGGATTTATGTTTGCGAAATTAATCGGTATCGTAATTGGTACATTCTCGTCTATTTTCGTTGCATCTCCTTTATTGTACGACTTTACTAAAAAAGGTCAAATGAATAAATAAGATTCAAATTTTAAATAAATTTTAAGAAAGCCATCAAAGAAATTTGATGGCTTTTTTTCTTCTACTAAATTTAGATTTTATACATTTGTTTAGTGAATAGTTTAGTAATATACCCAGCGTTTTTAGACTTCCAGGAAGTCGTGATTATTATGGTGGTTGCTGTAGTGATTTTTGGACCAGATAAAATTCCAGAAATTGCTCGTGGTTTGGGAACTGCTGTGCGCAAATTAAAAGAAGCATCTGAAGATATCAAGCAAGAGATTATGAATCCTGTTCAGGATGTTGATCCTACAAAAGAGATTCAGAATACCATAAAAGAGTTAAATCCAATGAATGAAGTCAAAGATTCTTTTGCGAAAATTAATCCAATGGAAGATTTTCAGAAATCATTTGATGAAGTTCGTAATCCAGTAGATGAAATGCATCAAGCTATTCATCAAGACAATACAGTAAATGCAGCGTTGAAAGATGATGCACCAACTATGAAAGCTGTAGATCCTGTACAGGATTTGGAATTGGATGTGCAAGAAACAACAGAACCCGTTATAGAAAATGTGGTTGAGCCAATTGTGGAAGAACCTGCGGTTGTTGTAGAACCAAAATCTGTAGACGAAGCATTAGGTTTAGGCGGATCAGTAAGTAGGTAATGATACAAGATTATTTTGATTGGGACGTACAAATATTTTTGTATTTCAATAATTTAGGGAATGAAAAATGGGATTGGTTTTGGTTATTAGTAACCGATAAAAAAACATGGATTCCGTTGTATGTCATCTTTCTCATCTTACTTTATGTAAAACTTGGTTGGAAAAAAACCTTATTGGCTGGAGTTTGTATTGCACTGATGATAGCGTGTGCAGATCAATTTACAAATATCTTGAAAAATTCTTTTCAACGTTTTCGTCCATGTTACACCGAGTCGATTCAAGGATTATTTCGCCCGATAGATTGCGAGGGTAGAGGTAGATACGGTTTTACTTCGGCGCATGCATCTAATCATATGGCGATTGCAATTTTTATTGGAATACTTTTGAGACGCTATTACAAATGGTTACTTTATGTCTTACTTGTTTGGGCGTTAATGGTTGCTTACAGTAGAGTTTATGTCGGGGTACATTTCACAGGAGATATATTTTTCGGAACACTAATCGGAATATTTTTCTCGATTCTTTTCTTGAAATTGTATTATTTCTTAGAAAAAAAATATTTGAAGAAGAATTAGATTCATAATAATAAATACAAAAAAAGTCTATAACAATTTGTTATAGACTTTTTTAATGGATAAAATAATAGTCAGCAATCCAATTATGTAAAATAGAAATCAGATTACTCCAAATTCTCGTCCAACTTATTTGTTTTTTTCTTTGATTTTTTAGCTTTCTTTTTGGCTAAAAATGTATTTAAATCATCATCAATTTCTGTAGAATCTTCATCACCCAAAAGATAACCCCAAGGTTTTAATTCAGTCACATTATCAAAAACAATTTTCATCAACGCAAGTATTGGAATCGATAATAGCATGCCCATAATTCCCCACGTCATTTCTCCAATTACTAATCCAATAATCACAATCAAAGAATTAATTTTTACTTTAGAACCTACAATTTTTGGCATCACTACATTTCCATCAATTGCATGAATTGCAATAAATGCAATTAAAACAAAGAACAATTTTGAAGCTGACATTGTGGCAAATGTGATTATTAGCGTTAAAATTAATGAAATAACAATTCCTACATAGGGAACAACATTTAGAACACCAGTTAAAATAGCTAAAACAAATTTGTATTTAAGTCCAAGAATAGAAAATGCAATAAAAGATAAAATTGATACGACTAACATTTGTAAAAATAAGCCAATCAAATATTGTTTGACCATTTTTTGAATAGATGTAATGACATTATAAACCTGGTCGTGTGTATTTGAATTGAATGCGTAATATAAGAATTTTACCAAATGACGACGATAAATCAACAAGAAAACAATGTATAAAAAGGTGAACAAAACTGTAACAGCCATCGATGAAACAATCGAAATTACTTTTTCGATTACAATTGTACTCGTTTCGATAGTGGTTTTGACATTCTTTGTCAAATATTCCATTTGCGCATGCGAATTAACACCAAAGGTATGGTGAATCCAATCTTGCAAATTCATAAATGCTTCTATGATTTGTTTCTGAAACGTAGGCCATTCATTTGCTATTTCAGCCATTTGTATAGCAATCAAATAGAAAATTCCTAAGATAAATGCTGCAAAAAGCAAGGTGGTAATGATACTTGAAATAACACGTGGAATGCGTAAATATCTTTCGAAAAATGAACAAACGGGTGCTAATAATATTGAAATTAAGAAGCCTAATATTAATGGAACTAAAATTCCTTTACCTATTATTGAAATAAATGTTAAACAAATGATTGACAATAATGTGCAAGTTAGTTTTAAATAAAAAGGCCATTTTCTAATGACTTCCATAATTATAAGTGTTTTATTTTGACAATTTTTTAGATAAGTTGTATAAATATAGTTTTATTTCTTAAGATTTTATTTGAATCTTACGTTTATTTCAATAAAAAAACCACGTTATAAAAACGTGGTTTTCAGAATATAGTGAAAAATATTATTTTTTCTTTGCATTTTTGCTTTCGTCAACGATAGTCATTTCATCAATCAAACGTTGCGCATTAGCATACTTGTCAACTACCCACAAAATATAACGAGAGTCCACCATAATATTACGACAAATCTCTGGATCATAATTTAAATCTGACATTGTTCCTTCCCAAACACGGTCAAAATTCAATCCGATTAATTCTCCTTTTGCATTCAATGCAGGAGAACCAGAATTACCACCAGTTGTATGGTTTGTTGCAATAAAGTTTACAGGTAATTTTCCGTTTTTATCGGCGTATTTTCCGTAATCTTTTTTATCGTATAAACTTAACATTTGTTTTGGTAAATCATACTCATAATCTCCCGGAATATATTTTTCCATTACACCTTCCATGTGCGTTACAGGTTCGTAATAAACCGCATCGCGAGGTTGGTAACCATCAACTTTTCCGTAAGTTACACGTAAAGTTGAATTTGCATCTGGGAAGATTTTCTTGTCTGTAAATACATCCATTTGCGCTTTCATATACGTACGCATCAACTTGTTGATTTTATCTTGATTCGCTAAATATGTAGGCGTTACTTTCGTTTGATTTGCATCTAAAATTAAACGAATTTGAGCAATTAAAGCATCTTCTTTTAAGGCTTTGATAAACTCAGCATCATTTTCAGCTAATGCTTTGATATTTCCTAAAACAGATTGACCATTAATTTTTTTCGTTCCATTGATTACCGAATTTCCTAAAGCCGTTTTGATATTTGCAGCAGTTGTAGTTGGTAATAAATTTTGAGGAACAACTTTGAAATAATTATCTGCCAAATCAGAAGAAATAGTTTTGTCTAATTCAGGATTATAATCCTTGTGCATAGACGCAACAGTATTCAACGCTTTTGCTTTAGTTTCGGCATAATTTTTTTGCCCAACCGCATTCAAAATATTGTTTAATGTTAATGCCATTCTGAATGTTTCTGAATTTGAGAAAAACGTTTCAGAATACATTGTGTACGCTAAATTATAATCTTGATTTGCTTTATTAACTTGATTTAATTCAGAAATAATATTCGAATATTCACCTTTTAATTTTGGATTTTTTGCAATACGATTCATAAATTCTTGCTCGTATTGTTGACGTTTTTCTACAGCTTTCGAACGATTAAGTCCTAAAACTTCACCAACCCATTTTTTGTGTGAATTCGAAATACGCGCTTGTTTAGATGCATAAGCGATACGAGTTGCATCGTCTTCACGCATTTTTTTATCGATATGAGATAACGCAATTGTACGCACATTGATACGCGCAGGATCAATCACATCTTTTATTTGCTGGATAGAAGATGCTGGTAAATATTCGTCCGTTGCACCTGGGAAACCATATACAAACGTGAAATCGTCTTCGCTAATTCCTGAAATATTAATTGGTAAGAAATGTTTTGGTTTGTACGGAACATTGTCTGGAGAATAATCAGCAGGTTTGTTGTTTTTATCTGCATAAATCCTAAACATCGAAAAATCTCCTGTATGACGTGGCCAAACCCAGTTATCTGTATCATTTCCGTATTTCCCAATTGCAGATGGCGGCGCACCAACTAAACGAATATCTTTGTATGTTTCTGTCGTAAATTGGTAATATTTATTTCCTTTGTAAAAAGGCTTAATAAATACTGAACGATAAGATTCTGTCTTGCTTTTAGCATTAAAATCTTCAATGTTTTTCTTGATGATTTTGTTACGATCTTCCTCCGACATATTATCATTAACACCAGCTAAAATGGCTGTAGTTACATCTTTAATGTCTACAATAAAAGTCGCTGTTAAACCTTCGTTTGGTAATTCGTCTTTCAGCTCTTTAGCCCAAAAACCATCTGTTAAATAATCATTTTCTAAAGATGAATGTGCTTGGATTTCTCCATAACCACAGTGATGATTAGTTAGTAGTAAACCATTTGGAGAAATAACTTCTGATGTACAACCGCCACCAAAGTGAGCAACTGCATTGTTGATACTTTTATCTCCAGTACTGAAAATGTCTTTTGATGAGATTTTCAATCCCATGTCTTTCATTTCCTTTTCATTCAATTCTGTTGGAATCCACATTCCACCACCTTGTTGTGCAAAAACACTAAAGTTTGCAAACAAAGCCATTAAAATAGATCCTTTAACGAATAGTTTCTTCATTTTTATTTGATTATTTTATTCTACCGATTTCTAAGAATTCCAAAGATAAAGATTTTTATTCAATCGTTAATGTATTGCTCAAAACCATTATTTTTAGAGGTGTTTATTCAGTTTTTTTTATTGGACAAAATCAATTATTTTTAACAAAAATTAACAATTTATATATGAATTTCAGTAAAATATTTACACTATTATTAGCTTTAGCTACTTTAACTTCATGTACAATTTCTGAGGAAGTTGTTGTAAATGAAAAAGGTGAGTTTGATTATTTTCAAAAAATAGATATACCTCAAATTGGAGCAATGATGAATTCAAGTAATATTGATGATAAGATTGAGATGAATCAAATTTCGAATAATGAGTATTCATATTATGAATTTGTTCAGTTATTACAAGAAAAAGGTGGAGAAAAATTCAGAAAACAAACCGAAAAATTTGACTTATATAAAGATGATTTATCTGCAATTGATTTTTTTAAATTTCGATTAGACTTGAGAGATAAATTTGCAATAGAAATGATTAATAAATCTAAATCTGCAGAAGAATTTAATTCAAATTCAAAAATTATTGAAGAAACTTTTGCAGGTATCAATATAAAAGAAGAAAAAAGAATTACAGATGAATTAAGTCAAAAGAAAAAGAGAAAGAGAAAATCAAAACAATTAGTCGATGAACCTTTATTTAGTGATAATCCTATGGCGATGATGACAAGCTCAACATATGCTTTCGATGGAAAATCTTTCTCTAAAACAATTGATGCTGAAAAATTTTCAAAAGATTTTGATAAACAGAACTTTGATAATGATGAAGAAAAAGCGATTTTTTTAGGAATGTTGAAACAAATTAAGTTTAAATATAAATATACTTTTTCTAAGAAAATAAAATCTTTAAATATTACTGATGCAATGTTTACTTTAGATGGAAAAACATTTATAAAGGAATATACATTAGAAGAAATCCTTAATAATCCTAGTTTAGGAAATTTTAAAGTAGAGCTTGAAGATTAATGATAATTTTTGAAATCCTTCGTAAATTTGACATTCGAAACACATTGTGAAATGAAACAAATTGTCGAATTCCAAGATTTAGGAATTAACAGAGATTACCAAGAGATTTGGGATTATCAAGAAAGTCTTTTAGCAGAGAATATAGCCGTAAAACAATATAATAGAGCGCAAGAAAAGGAGGGAAGTTCAGATTTTAAAAATACTAGAAATCATTTACTTTTTGTAGAACATCCGCACGTTTATACGCTTGGAAAAAGTGGACATTTAGAAAATATGTTGGCTTCGAGTGATAAATTAAACGAAATAAATGCAACTTTTGTGAAAACCAATCGTGGTGGAGATATTACCTATCATGGACCGCAACAATTAGTTGGTTATCCTATTATGGATTTGGATAACTTCAAGCCAGATATTCATTTGTATATGCGCAATTTGGAGGAAGTGATTATCAAAACTATTGCCGAATATGGACTAAAAGGTGAGCGTTCTCAAGGAGAAACTGGCGTTTGGTTGGATGTAGGTCGACCTTTTGCTCGAAAAATTTGTGCAATGGGTGTTAAGGCTTCACGTTGGGTAACGATGCATGGTTTTGCACTAAATGTGAATACAGATTTGCGTTATTTTGAATACATCGTTCCATGTGGAATTCAGGATAAAGCTGTTGCTTCATTGGAAAGAGAACTTGGACATCAGGTAGATATGAACGAAGTGAAAGCGTTTACAAAAAAACATTTTGCAGAAGTTTTTGATGTAGAATTTAAATAAGATAATTCAAAAATATAATCTATTTTTAAAGACCGTTTTTACGGTCTTTTTTATTGCACAATGAGAAGCTTATTTATTCTATTTTTACTTGTTTCCACTTATAGCAAATCTCAATCGTTTGCGCCAATTATTTCGAATTATTCTAAAAGCGAATATTTGGGCGAATCGCCTATTTGGGATATTACAGAAAATAACAAGCAAGGAAAAGTATATTTTGCGAACAATAGAAATATCTTAGAATATGACGGTAATTTTTGGGAAAAATATTCGCCAAATAGCTTAACAATTATACGTTCTGTTTTTACAATGAATAATGTATTGTATTCAGGTGCATTAAATAATTTTGGATATTGGAAAACGATTGAAGGAAAGAAAGTTTACATTTCAATTTCAGATAAATTCAAAAGTTTTGAAGGATTAGAACAAGAAGAAATCTGGAAAATATTTTATCATAATCGTTCTATTTATTTTCAATCGTTCAATTATCTTTTTCAATTTGATGGTAAAACAGTTAAACGATACAAATTACCTGCGCTTTCTTCTTACGTTTATCTGGTGAAAGGTAAAATGTTAGTAGCGACTATTTCTAAAGGTATTTTCGAATTTAATAATGGACATTTTGAGCCGTTATTTGAAATTGAAAAAGGTAAATCAATTGTAATTCATGGAATAGAAAAATATGATAATGATTATTTAGTTGGTACATTAACAGAAGGAATTTTCAAGTACAACAAAACAGCTGGTTTACAAGAGTTCAATGTGGAATTCAATAAAATGCTAAAGAATTATTTAGTGTTAAAAATGATTCGATTAGAAGATAAATTAATCATTGGAACATCAAATAATGGGATTTATGTATATGATTTAAAAACTAATTCTTACAAAAATTACAATCAAAACTCTGGGTTAATCAGTAATACAATCCAAAATATAAGAATAGATTCTAAAGGAAATGCTTGGCTTGGAACGGACAAAGGTATTTCGAAAATAGAATTGAAAAACAAAACTCAACTTTTATATGATTACAATGGTCATTTAGGAAATGTTTTTTCGTTCGACTTTTATAAGGATAATATTTTGCTGGGAACAAATCATGGATTTTATAATTATTCAAATACTTCAAACCAAACAAATTCAGTTCTCGAAAAAGGTTTAATTTGGAATATAACAAATATTGATAATACAATTTATGTTTCGGATAGTTGGGGAACTTACATTTATTCAGGACTATTGAATAAGATTTCTTCTACAAATGGAGGTTTTAAATTGATCAAAAATGGAAATAAATTATATCAATCATCTTTTACGGGAATCAATGAATATATACAAGGTTCTCATAAAGAATCTACTAAAGTTTCTAGTTTAACTATTCCTATTATTGATTTTGTTATTGTCGAAAATAAAATTTTAGGAACTGGAAAAAATGGTGGTTTATATTTATTTGATCTTAAAAATAGAACAGGTAAGGAGATATTTTACCAACATAAAAAATTAGTTAATCCGCAAACTATTCTCGAAGATAACAAGGTTTTTGTATTGATTGATGATCAACATTTAGTCCGTTATGATATAAATAAAAATTTATTTTCTGACGAGAATTTAGATTCAAAATTAAAGAATATTAATCGAATTCGTTATTTAAAAGAGAATCGTTATTTAGTTGAAGCGGATAATATTCTGTATTATTCTAAAGTGGAACAGAATAAATTGATTCATTATTTAATTCCCAAAAAATTGTATGATGGAAAATTGGTTGATGACAATTTAACGGCTAAAATCAACGATCAGTTTTTATATATTAACCTCGAAAACGGATTATTGAAATATGATTTAAAATCTATACGTCGTGAATTACCAAAGATTAAAATTAAAGCAAAAATCAATCAAACGGTTTTGAATAATGAGCCTAATATTGAGTATTCAAATAATTATATAGATTTTTATGTTTCAATTGTGAATGATGATTTTGCGAATTATCAATTATATTATCAATTAAATAACTCTAAAATTCAACCACTTAATCAGCCAATAATTAATTATAAACAATTAGAAAGTGGTTCATATCAATTGTCAATTTATGCTTTAAAAGATGGAAATTTTGTTGAGTTGAATCATTTTGATTTTAGGGTTAAAAAGATTTGGTATTTATCAAATTTGATGATATTATTTTATATTTTATTAATTGTTGGATCGATTCTGGCTATTTATAAGTATAACAGAATGAAGTTGAAACAAAGTTTCAGAATTAAACAAAAGCAATTTGAATATGAATTGAATTTGATGGAAATGAAACATCAACAAGAGTTGAAAGAATTAAATCATCATAAAGAAAAACAACATTTAGAAACTTCTTTACAAACGAAATCTACAGAATTGGCAGGACAAGCTTTGAAATTAGCTAATCAACGTGCTATGATCCTAGAAATTAATCAATTGTTTTCTCAATTGGAAATGAATGAAATCAATAAAAAATTAAAAAAGAAATTTGAGAAAACGTTTTCGGAATATAGTTACAACAGAAATGAATGGCAAAATTTCGAATTAAATATTCAGGAAATTCACCAAGATTTTATTAAGAGATTAGCTGACAAGTATTCTAATTTAACTGCGAAAGACTTAAAACTGTGTGTATTCCTTCGAATGAATTTATCAACCAAAGAGATTGCTCCTTTAATGCACCTTAATTATCGATCAGTAGAACTACAACGATATAGATTACGCAAAAAAATGCAAATTCCTTCTGAAATAAACCTAAATAAGTATATGATTAATTTTTAAATATCGGAAAATAAATTACATCATAACTACATCATGTTGTAAATGTAATGATTTATAATTATTTGGTATTTAGTATTATATATTTTATTTTTTTAGAAAATTATTCTAACTAAAATTATTACTTGTTAATCAAGTGTTAAAACATTCTATTTTTGAAATAACCATTTATTGAAATAGAATGAAAAAATATTTTCTTCCATTATTTATTCTCGGGTCTTTCTGTGTAAATGCCCAAGTTACTAACGATTCTATACAGATAGGAGATCCTTTTGAAAGTGATTCTATTATACTAGATCAAGCCGTTGTGGTTGGGTATGGTACTGTTAAGAAATCAGATCTTACATCAGCTGTTTCATCAGCTAATGCTAAAGACATTACGCAAATTGCAAGTACAACTGCCATGCAGTCTTTGCAGGGTAAATTAGCTGGTGTTAATATTATTAATACGGATACTCCAGGAGGTACACCAACTGTTTTGGTTCGTGGAATGGGTACAGCTTTGGGAGGTAAAGCTCCTTTGTATGTTGTGGATGGGTTAATTGTTCCAAATATTAATAATATTAATCCAAATGACATTGAAAAAATTGATGTTTTAAAAGATGCAGCATCTTCAGCTATTTATGGAGTTCGTGGTGCAAACGGTGTTGTTGTTGTAACAACTAAACGTGGTAAAACAGGAAAGATAAGAGTTAACTATGATTCATATATTGGAGTAAGAAATACTATGAATATGGTAGATATGGCTGATGCTAATCAGTACATAACTTATTTTAACGAGCAAAGAAAAGCAACAGGAGGTTCTTTGATTTCTACAAATCAACAATATAACACGAATTGGTTTGATGAAATGTTAACCACAGGACAGTTAGTTAGTAATAATGTTTCGTTGGCTGGTGCTGGAGAAAATATTAATTACATGTTCAGTATTAATAATTTCGAAGAGAAAGGAATTTTAGAAGGAAATAACTTCAAAAGAACAACTGTTCGTAGTAACAACGATTACAAATTGTTTGATGGAGTTTTAAAGATTAAACAAAACGTTAGCGCTACATTTTCTAGAGAAGTTCCTAAACCATATGGAGCATTTGATACAGCTTACCGTCAGTCACCATTAGTTCCTGTAAAATATGATAACGGAAGATGGGGTTTACCTATTTTTAATACAACTACAGGAGAAGTAACATACGTTGCAAAACCAGGAGAGGTGACAAGTAATTTGAACTCTCATGGTAATCCAATGTCTACTTTATTCTATGATAATCAAAAAGCTAATTCTACTACGCTTCAAGGAAATATTGAAGCTGAACTAAAATTAGCAAAAGGTTTAACTGTAACTTCTCGTGCTGGAGGAACAAAATATTGGTACAAATACAGAGAATTTAATCCAATTAAAGAAAGATGGATTGCAGGTAATCCAATTAGAACTGCTGCTGAATTTGAAGATTTAAAAGCGAAAAATCCAGCAAGTTCAACTTATATGAATAACTCTCTAAATCTAATTAATGTAGAAACATTTAGATGGTCATGGGAAAATTTTGTAACATTTGATCGCAAATTTGGAGATCATTCGTTCAATGTTGTTGCGGGAGTTTCTGCTGAAAAAATGGGTATTGGTCAATATTCAGATATCACAGTATATGATGTTCCTGATAAAGAACAATATTGGTCAGCTCATCATGCTTCTGGACAATACAAAGCTGCAATGGATCAAAATAATTATACTCCAATTGCTTATGCTTCTTATTTTGCTCGTTTACAATATAATTACGCAAATAAATACTACGTTTCTGGAATTATTCGTAGAGATGGTTCAAGCCAGTTTAAACAAAACGAAAAATATTGGGGAACTTTCCCTTCTGTTTCTGCTGCTTGGAATATTTCTAATGAAGAGTTCTTAAAAGATAGTAATGTAATTTCTTTCTTAAAACTTCGTGGAGGTTGGGGACGTTTAGGTAATGCAGATGTGCCATACAACTATACAACAATTACAACTTCTACAGGTAGTGATAATGCGAATTATGTATTTGGACCAGGTCAA
The DNA here is from genome assembly GCF_029840775.1 of Empedobacter sp. GD03865. Lineage (NCBI taxonomy): Bacteria > Pseudomonadati > Bacteroidota > Flavobacteriia > Flavobacteriales > Weeksellaceae > Empedobacter > Empedobacter sp. GD03865. The sequence goes on along the minus strand of NZ_JAOCDF010000029.1, from coordinate 19,066 downwards.
GATTTAATTTATGGAGCTTATATCGGTTCGCCTGCTTATGATATTTCATGGGAAATTGTAGATGAATGGAGTGCTGGTCTAGATTTCGAGTTATTGAAAGGTAAATTATCAGGAAGTTTAGATTATTACAATAAGACAACGAAAAATGCCATCTTAAATATTAAACAGATAGGTTCATCTCCTTATGAAAAAGATTTTTATGATCATGCAGCAAAAGTAGTAAATCAAGGTTTTGAAATTGCTTTAAATTATCGTAATGAAACAGCTGGAGGATTAAGATATTCGATTGGTGGTAACTTCAACTACAACGAAAATGAAGTGAAGTCTGTTAAAGAAGGATATTCTGGAATGACAGGGGGTTCTTTAGGAAATGGACAAATTGCAAAACGTTTAGAAGCTGGTCAACCACTGGGTTCTTTCTGGTTATATGAAGTAGAAGGTGTTTGGCAAACACAAGATGAAATAAATAGCAATGCTCATTTATCAAGTGCTCGCCCAGGACATTTACGTTACAAAGACCAAAATGGAGATGGAGTTATTGATGATCGTGATAAAAAATTTATGGGATCATATATTCCAAAATATAACTACGGAATTAATGTTAGTTTAGAATATAAAAACTTCGATTTAACGATTAGTGGTTATGGAGCTGGTGGTAATAAAATTTACAATGGTATCAAAAACACACGTTTAGGAGGAGAAAATATAACAGTTGATATGTTCAATGATCGTTGGACAGGAGCTGGTAGTACAAATTCTCATCCTGGAGCAGAGCGTGATCAAGTTGCTTCTTCTTATTATTTAGAGAAAGGTAATTACTTCAAATTAAGTAATATGACAATAGGATATAATTTCAGAGATAAAATTGATTTTATCAGAAACTTAAGATTATATGTTAGTGCACAAAATGTATTCATGATTACGAAGTATTCAGGATTTACACCGGAATTAACTTTAGATAATGTAAAAGGAAAACGTTACGATGGAAGTCCTTATGGAACAACAGGAATGGATTTCTCTGCATATCCAAATGTTAGAACATTTTTAGTTGGATTAAACGTAGAATTCTAATCTAGAAAATTTTAAAAAAATGAAAAAAAATATATTTAAAATAGTAACATTAGCTTCTATTCTTTCAATCGGAACATTAAGTTCTTGTACAAGTGATTTTTTGAATGTTGATTCTCAAGAAAATATTGCAATTGATGATCAAGCTTCTCAATCTCCAGAAAAATATGTGAATGGTATTTACGGAATGTTTACAGATTGGGATTATGCATTCTCTTGGTTAGGAGTTACTGAAATGATTTCTGATAATGCAGATAAAGGAAGTTCTTCTACAGATAATGGTGGAGATAAACGAGATTTAGACGAATTATTACATAGTTCTACAACAGGTTCTATCGAAGCAATGTGGAAACGTTTTTATAAAACAATTGGTAGAGCGTCATATTCAATAAAATATACGACAGAATCATCAATTACAGATGCAGAAAAAAATAGATTAATTGGGGAAGCAAAATTTTTGAGAGCTGTTTCTTATTTCTATTTGGTTCGTATGTTTGGAGATACTGTGATACAAGAATTAGATGTACCTGCATCTTATGCACTACGTAAACCAAAAGCAGAAGTTTATGCATACATTGAAGCAGATTTATTAGATGCAATATCAAAACTTCCTACTAAAAATGAGTATGCTGCAAAAGATTTAGGACGTGCAACAAAAGGAGCTGCTCAAGCTTTATTAGCAAAAGTATATTTATATCAGGGAAAAAATCAACAAGCATATGATATGGCTACAACTGTTGTTAATTCTGGTATTTACGATTTAGAAAGTGATTACGCAACAACTTGGAGAAAAGAAACTGAGAACGGTAAAGAATCTTTATTTGAAATTCAAGCTCGTGGAGATGCTGTTGCGCATGGTGTTCAACAATATTCAGAAACTCAAGGTGCTCGTGGTACTGGAGGTTGGGGATGGGGATTCAATGTTCCTTCTCAAAATTTATTAGATGCTTTTAATGCTGAAGGAGATGCAATTCGTCGCGATGCTACAATCATTTTTAGAGGTGAAACTTTATATGACGGTCGTTTAGTTCCAACTTCTGTAGAAAACCCGATGTATAACGAAAAAGCGTATTCAAGTGCGAATCTTGGTTCTGCTGATGGTGACAAAAATATCCGTGTAATTCGTTTTTCTGAAGTTTTATTAATTCAAGCTGAAGCAGCAAACGAGATTGGTCAAGACGCTTTAACACCTCTTAATCGCGTTAGAACACGTGTTAAATTAGCTCCAGTGGCAAGTATGTCTAAAGATCAATTGCGTTTAAAAATCTGGAACGAAAGACGTTTAGAATTAGCATTTGAGCATGATCGTTGGTTTGATTTAGTTCGTACTGGTCAAGCAAAAGAAATGATGGCGAAAAATGGTAAAACTTTCGTTACTGGAAAACACGAATTGTTTCCTATTCCAAATGGACAAATTATTCAAACTCCAACAATGACTCAAAACCCTGGTTGGTAATGGTTAAATTAAATAAAACAATAGTTACTTGCGCTCTTTTATGTGGCGCAAGTGCTTTTGCTCAAACAAAACAAGAAAATAAGCTGTTAGATAAAGTTCAGAAACAGACGATTCAATATTTTTGGGATTATGCTGAACCTCATTCGAAATTAGCTCGCGAACGTTTTCATCCTGATGGTTTTTATCCAGAAAATGATTCAAACATCATTACAACAGGAGGAACAGGATTTGGATTAATGAGCTTAATTGTTGGTATTGATCGCGAATTTATTCCAAGAAAAGAAGCAACTGAACGAATTTTAACAGGATTGAAATTTTTACAAAAAGCAGATCGTTTTCATGGTGCTTGGCCACATTGGTTGAATGGCGAAACAGGAAAAGTAAAAGCTTTTAGTACATACGATAACGGAGGTGATTTGGTAGAAACTGCATTTCTTGCTCAGGGGTTAATTTGTTTGAAAGAGTATTTCAAAGATTCTAAAAATGAGAAAGAAATAGAGATTTCGCAATTAGCTGATCAACTTTGGAAAGAAATCGATTTCAATTTTTATACACGAGGAGAAAATGTGTTGTACTGGCATTGGTCTCCAAATTACGAATGGAAAATCAATTTTCCTTTAAAAGGATTTGATGAAACCATGATTACGTATGTTATTGCTGCGGCTTCTCCAAAACATTCTATCAATTCAGAAGTTTATTACAGCGGTTGGACGAGAAATGGTGATATAAAATCAAATGATTCTGCATACGGAGTTCCATTAATTGTAAAGCATAACGGAGCTAATAAAAATGTTGGACCTTTATTTTGGGCACAATATTCATTTATTGGACTTAATCCAAACAATTTAATAGATGGAATTGGTATTGATTATGGAAAAGTAGTGAAAAATCAAGCAAAGATTCATTACATCTACAATCAACAAAAAAAGGAAAGTTTCAAGAAGTACAAAAAAAATATGTGGGGATTAACGGCAAGTTATACCTTCAATCCAGATGGAACAGAAGGTTATACAGCACATTCTCCATTAAATGACAATAATGTAATTACGCCTACAGCTGCGTTATCGTCTTTCCCATATACACCGAAAGAATCTATGGATTTCTTGAAGTTTATTTACGAAAAACAAAACAAAAGCTTGATTGGAGTAGCAGGTCCGTATGATGCGGTTGATGTAAAAAATGATCGAGTGATTACAAAATATTTGGCGATAGATCAAGGAACAATTACACCAATGATAGAGAATTATCGCTCTGGATTATTGTGGAAATTGTTTATGCAAAATGAAGATGTACAAAGAGGTTTAGATAAATTGAAATTCAAAACAACAGCCTCGAATTAAAATCAAAAAAATGAAAAAACTAATTTATTCAATTGCTTTCTTAGGATTAGCATTCAATACTTATGCGCAAAAAATAAAGTTTGATAAATCAAAATCGAAATCAGAATTTATTGATTATGTGATGAGTCAAATGACGATTGATGACAAAGTAGGTCAGATGGTACAATATACCTATGACGGAGGTGATGTTACAGGATCTGCAATTGATAAAAATTATATAAAATACACGAAACAAGGTATGATGGGGTCCGTGTTTAACGCAACGACAACAGATATTACTAAAAAATTACAAAAAATAGCTGTTGAAGAAACACGTCTTGGAATTCCATTAATTTTTGGATACGATGTAATTCATGGTTACGAAACTATTTTCCCAATTCCACTTGGTGAAGCTTCTTCTTGGGATTTAAAAGCAATTGAAAAATCGGCTCGAATTGCTGCTGAAGAAACAGCTGCAGGTGGAGTTCATTGGACTTTTGCTCCGATGGTTGATATCGGTTTTGATCCTCGTTGGGGACGTGTTTCTGAAGGTGCAGGTGAAGACACTTTCTTAGGAAGTAAAATTGCAATAGCGCGTGTTAATGGTTTTCAAGGTAAAAGTTTATATGATTTAAATACCGTTTTAGCGTGTACAAAACACTTTGCAGGATATGCTTTAGCGCAGGCTGGTCGCGATTATGGTTCGGTAGAAATTTCTGATCGTTTCTTAAGAGATTATATTTTGCCGCCTTTCAAAGCGACTGTTGATGCAGGTGCTGGATCTTTCATGACGTCTTTCAACGAAATTGGAGGAGTTCCTTCTACAGCAAGTAAATATTTGTACGATCAAATTTTGCGTAAAGAGTGGAATTATAAAGGGTTTGTTGTAACAGATTATACTGCGATTCAGGAGTTAGTTCCTCATGGAATTGCAAAAGATTTGGAAGAAGCAACTCTAAAATCGGTTGAAGCAGGTATTGAAATGGATATGATGAGTGGTGCTTTTCTTAATCATTTACCAAAATTGGTAAAAGAAGTAAAAGTAAAACAAGATGTGATTGATACTGCAGTTCGTAGAATTTTGGAAGCAAAATATGACTTAGGACTTTTCGAAGATCCATATCGTTATTCAAATTCAAAACGTGAGAAAGAAACGGTAATGAAACAAGAGTTTTTAAATGAAGCTCGTGACGTTGCTCGTAAATCAATGGTTTTATTAAAGAATGAGAAACAAATTTTACCATTAAAAGAATCTCAAAAAGTTGCAGTTATTGGTCCATTAGTAAAAGATGAGAAAAATATCATTGGAAACTGGGCTGCACGTGGAGATCGTTATGGAAAAGCATGGTCTGTTTGGGAAGGTTTGAATGATGTTTTAGGTAAAAATGCAAAAATTACTTATGCACAAGGAACAGAACTTAATTCATCTAAAACTGATGGTTTTCAAGAAGCAATTAATGTAGCGAAAAACTCGGATGTAATTGTTGCGGTTATGGGAGAAAACGAGAATCAAACAGGTGAAGCGGCTTCTCAAACAAATATAGATTTACCAGGAAATCAGAAAGAATTATTAAAAGAATTAAAGAAACTTGGTAAGCCAATTGTTTTAGTTTTAATGTCTGGTCGTCCAATGACAATTTCTTGGGAGAATGATAATATGGATGCAATTTTATATGCATGGTATCCAGGAACAATGGGAGGTTTAGCGATTACAGATGTTTTATACGGTAAATATAATCCTTCGGCTAAAACACCTATGACATTCCCTCGCTCTGTTGGTCAAATTCCAATTCATTACAATCAAAAAAATACAGGTCGTCCTTATTTAGGAGAAAGTGATGTAGAGCAAAAATATAAATCTCGTTATACAGATTCTCCAAATTCGCCTTTATATCCATTTGGTTACGGTTTAAGTTATACAACGTTTGATTATAGTAACTTGAAGTTGAATAAATCGATAATGAAAAATGGAAAAGATGAAATCAAAGTAACTGTAAATGTTAAAAATACAGGAAACTACGATGGAGAAGAAGTGGTACAATTATATGTTCGCGATTTAGTAGGAAGTGTAACGCGTCCAGTTCGTGAATTGAAAGGTTTTGATAAAGTCATGATTAAGAAAGGAGAAACAAAAACAATTACGTTTACATTAACTCCAGAAGATTTAAAATTCCACGATATCAATATGAACTATGTTGCAGAAGCAGGAGATTTCGACATTTTTGTTGGAGGAGATTCTAACGCTTCACTTAAAACAAGTTTTACTTTAGTTGATTAAATTCCTCATATATAGTTAGAAATTTAGTTTTATTTCTCAACCAAGTAAGTATGTAAGTGCTTACTTGGATTTTTACAAAAATTCACACATGAAAAAATATATTAGTTTAAGTTTAGTTTTAATCATGACAATGATAGGTTTTGCTCAACAAAATATATCAATTATGTCTTACAATATTAGATTAGCTTCTGTTGATGATGGCGCAAATCATTGGAATATTCGCAAACAAAAATTGGTTGATTTAATCAAATATTATGATGCTGATTTTGTTGGTGTACAAGAAGCGCAAGTTCCTCAACTAGATTTTATCAAACAAAATGATTCACAATTAGATTTTATCGGAGAACCTCGTTCAAGTGATAAAAATGCTGAATATTCGGCGATTTTTTACAAAAAAGATCAATACAAAGTTTTAGAACAAAAAACGATGTGGTTGTCAGAAACGCCAGAAAAAGAATCAAAAGGTTGGGATGCAGCATACAACAGAATTATCACTTACGGATTATTTCAAGACAAGAAAACAAAAAAGAAATTTTGGGTAATCAATACTCATTTTGATCACGTTGGAAAAGTTGCGCGTCAAAAATCATTAGAATTAATCGATCAATTAATTCATGATTTAACAAGTAAAAAAGATTATCCAGCATTTTTTATGGGAGACTTTAACATGAATCATGATGATGCCTCTGTAAAATATATTCAAAACAAATATTTAGATACTCGCCTTAATGCGCAAATGGTTTATGGACCAGATTTTACATGGGAAGATTTCAAATTCAATGTAAAAGGAACAGAAATTTTAGATTACATTTTTTACAAAAAGAATCCAAAAGTAACGTGTAAAAGTTTCAATACGATTGATGATTTCTATGATTTCAAATATCCATCAGATCATTTACCAATTTTAGCTAAATTTTTAATTCAATAATAATTATGACAAAATCACATTTGAAATATCCTGTTATTGCAGGTTTGCTGTTAAATTATTTTGCAGTAAATGCGCAAGATTTTAAACTATCGAATAAGAAAATCGAAATATATACAACTGCAAAAAATACCAATCAACGAATTACAAAATCAACAGATAAAGTAGCAGTCAAAAAATTTCCGCAACCAAAAGAAACGGATATTGCGATTTTTATTGATCCAAAACGTAAATTCCAAAAATTTGAAGGAATTGGAGGTGCAATCACAGATGCTTCTGCGGAAGTTTTAGCAAAATTGCCAAAGAAAACGCAACAAGAAATTATCAAAGCTTATTATAGCGAAAAAGAAGGAATTGGTTATTCGTTGATTAGAACAACAATAAATTCGAGTGATTTTTCGAGCGATAGTTACACGTATGTAAAAGATAATGATAATGAGTTAAAAACTTTTGACATTGCACATGATTTGAATTATAAAATTCCGATGATTAAAATGGCAAAAGCAGAAATGAAAGATGCTTATCGTTTATATGCAAGTCCTTGGAGTCCGCCAGCTTGGATGAAAACGAATAACAGTATGTTAAAAGGAGGTTCTTTGAAACCTGAATATTACCAAACTTGGGCTAACTATTTTGTGAAATTTATCGAGAATTATGAGAAAATTGGTTTACCAATTTGGGGAGTTTCTATTCAGAACGAACCAATGGCAACGCAAACATGGGAATCGTGTATTTATACAGCTGAAGAAGAACGTGATTTCTTGAAAAATAATTTAGGTCCGACTTTTCACCAAAAAGGATTAAAAGACAAAAAAATTATTGTGTGGGATCATAACCGTGATTTAATTTACCAGCGTGCTTCAACTATTTTGAATGATCCTGAAGCTGCTAAATATGTTTGGGGAGTTGGTTTTCACTGGTACGAAACATGGAACGGAAGCGTGAATTTATTCAATAATGTAGCGTTAACTCACGAAGCTTTCCCGAATGTTAATCTAATTTTTACAGAAGGTTGTAAAGAACAATTTGATTACAATCAAATGGGAAATTGGGCATTGGGTGAAAAATATGGTTACAATATGATCAACGATTTTAACTCCGGAACAGTTGCTTGGACAGATTGGAATGTTTTGTTGGATGAAAAAGGAGGACCAAATCACGTAGGAAATTTCTGTTTTGCACCAATTCATGGTGATACTAGAAATGGACAAGTTACGTATACAAATTCGTTTTACTACATTGGTCAATTCTCAAAATTTATTCGTCCAGGTGCGCAAAGAATTGCAGCATCGTCTAATCGTTCAGATTTAATGACGACTTCTTTTGTAAACAAAGACGGAAAAGTTGTGGTGGTTGTGATGAATCAAACAGATAAACCTTATCAATATAATTTATGGATAGAAGGAGAAGCTGTTGAGGTAAATTCGCAAGAACATTCGATTAGCACAATCATTATTTCGTAAAAAAATAGAATAATTAAAGGGAAAATTATTTATAGTAAATTGCTTGACAAATTGACAACGTAAGAAGTTAAAGTCAAGCAATTTTTATTTAAAATAGAAGAAAATGAAATATTTAGTTGCCTTATTTTTAATGATAAGTTATACATATGCGCAGAAAACGATAGTATATGATAAAAAAAATAATTTAGCGTTTGATATTTATTATCCGAAAAACTATAAAGAGAATCAAACCTATAATGTATTTGCTTGGGTACACGGAGGCGGATTTTCAGGAGGAACAAGAGCGGATAAAGAAGAAATTGAACGAATGAAAGATGCTCAAGAAAGAGGTTTCGTAGCTGTTTCTATCTCGTATAGATTATTGGCAAATTCTTCGGCTGGTTTTGGGTGTGATTTGCCAAAACAAGAAAAGTTGATGATTTTTAAAGAAGCCTCTTTTGATGTTTTAACTGCGCTAAATTTTATTCAAAATAATTCAAAAGAACTTAAATTCTCGATTAATAAATTAATTTTAGGAGGAAGTAGTGCAGGAGCGGAGACTATTCTAAATGCTTATTATTTGAGAGATTTATGGTACGGAAATCAATTCAATCAAGTTAAAATTGATGGATTAGTAAGTTATGCAGGAGCGATTGTAGACAATCGTTATGTTACAAAATCGAGTGTTTTGCCAACAGTTTATGTACATGGTTTAAGCGATGATGTTGTACCAGCTTACAATGCGCCACACAGAAGTTGTTTGGATAATCAACAAGGGTTTTTTCCTTTAAATGGTTCTGCTACTTTAGAAGATTTGAATAGAAAATATAGTCAGGCATCTTTTGCTATTTTCTCTAATTCAGGAAAACATGAATGGTCTGGATTAAGAAAGCAATATTTAGACGAAGTTTTCAATTTTATTAATCAATCAATAATTGGAAATAAAAAAGTAAATAATCGAATAATTGTTGACTAATAAAAATATAAGTACATGATAAATTATTTAATGATTATAAATATAAAACAAACAAAGAGCAAAATTTCTTCTGCTCTTTGTTAAATAACCTAACCAACTTTATACTATGAAAAATCTGTATAATCTTTAAACTCCTTTGTTACGAATCACAAATAAGAATTGTAAATTTAGAAATACAATTATTGTTTTAAATTGATGTAGATTAAGAAAAAAGAATCAAAGTTATAATTTTTAATAAGCTAATTATGTATAAATTAATAAAATGTTTCGTTTTAATTTTTGCAATTCTAATGTTGAACTCTTGCGAGAAAAAAGAACTCAAAACTAATCTTAAAACTTCTTCAAAAAATGAAATTGTTGTTGATAAACTTTCGGTTGCCGAATCAGATTATGGAGTAGGTTGCGTGACCGAATATTATAAAAAAGGAAGTAAAATGAAAGACGAAATCTATTTACAAACAAGTTCTAAAGACGAGTTGACTTGGGTAAATTATATTTCAATCAATGGAAAAAGAGAAGTTTTTTCTTCTAAAAATGACGATACCAAATCTACTGAAAACGAAAATGGATATACGCTGCGTTTAGAAAATGATGATTACATTATCGAAATTCATGCAAAAATTGGAGAACAAAATATTGAATCTGATTCAGCTTTAGCTAATGGAACAATGAAAATTACTCGAAAATCTGATCAACAAACAAAAACAGTTGACTTTGAAGGAGGAACTGCTTGTTAATTTTTAAATAAAAAGACAAAGCTAATTGCTTTGTCTTTTATGGTTATTTTTTGAAGATAAAATTAGAAATGACTTCGACTAATTCTGTATTTATTGGAAGTTCTGGGTTATTGTAAGAAGATAAATCTTCTTTTGATGTTACGTTTTTTAAAACGTGATTCATCACTTTGATAATAACAGCAGATTTAGGAGATAGGTTTTTAGCGTTCTCCGTATCAACTTGAATATCCATATCACCTTGAATCACTAAAAAAGGAATAGTTAATTTATTGATTTCATTTACAGGATTATATTTAATCCAAGAAATTAAATAAGGTTGTACACTTTTACGAAATAATGAAGATAAATTAGGATTAATATTATTTACAGTATTTCCATTTTTCAAAGAATCTATAATAGCATACGATTCGGTTTTTAATTGTTCAGGAAGTAGATTTAATTGTTTCTTAAGTATTTGGTCAATAGATTCTCCTGCACCAGAAATCGAGATGAATTTGTCGATATTTTTTGAAGATGCAAGCATTCCAATTAATGAACCTTCGCTGTGTCCAGCTATTGAAATAGAACCAAATCTTTTATCTTTTTTTAAGAAAGTTACCCAATTACTTGCGTCCTCAACGTAATCATCAAATGTAAGTTTAGACTCGTCCAAATTAGCAATAGAACTTTCTCCGATTCCTCTTTTGTCATAGCGAATAGATGCAATCCCAATGACAACTAAACTTGGTCTTAAAAAAGTAGAATTTTTCATGGCTAAAACTTTACTAACAAATATACTATTTTTCGCCTAAAAAACAAGTCTAAAATACTCGCTTCCAAACTTTTTTGCGACTCATATTTTTATAAGAAGCTTTTATTTCTAATTTATTTTCAGAGACTAACCGAAGCTCCATATCAAAAATCCGGCTCTCTGTTGGCAGTGTGATTTTACCATTCCAATGCGGGTTTTTAAATTGAATATCTTTAAAAATGATGTCTCCTGGTTTTGCTTTAGGCTCTTTAACTTTTAACCATACAATTTTCCCCAAATAACAGTCTTTACTTTTAAAAATCTCGACTCTTCTAGTTCCATCAGGATTTTCCCATTGTCCGATGATAGCATCTAAATTACCAGAACCGAAACCTAAGAACAAAAATGCAATAAAAATGATAATTACTCTCATTACTACTGGATTTAAAAACTGAAAAACACCTTGCTTTTTAAACAAGGTGTTTACTAACTAAACTTATTTACTTCGATTCGCTATAAAACGCTCTTTCATTTCTTTTCTGTTATCCGTCTTTTTGTCTTTGAACTTCTTATATTCTTCTTCGGTTAAGACTTCTTTCAACTTGGCATCTCGTTCTTCATCAGCAGTTTTTAATTCCTTAACTTTAGTCAGTTTACTAGAGCTTCCTGCTTTTATTTCTTCTGTCTTTTTTACAAAATCTAAGTTGACGCTCTGAACTTTTTCTTTAGTTTCATCGCTAAACCCAATTTGTTCCTTCATTCTTTCTGTTAACTCAGTAGCCTTTTCTTCTGTTGTTTTTTCTTGTGCAAAAGTTCCAATGCTTACAAAGAACACCGAAAGTAACAATAGTACATTTTTCATTTTTTTATAATATTAAAATTAATTTTAATAAAGTTAAATGAAAGTTTAATTAATTCAAAATTTGAAATCATATTTTTTCAACTTTAATATTATTGATACATTTGCAACCTAAGTTTTAGTAAAATGAATTTTAAGAAATTAGCCCTTGCAGCATTGGCGTTAGGGACAACAGCATATATCGTTAATCACAATAAGAAAAATGTAAAATACAAACCTGCTCAAAATTTTGATTTAGGTGGATTTTTAGGACGTTGGTACGAAATTGCACGTTTAGAAAATAAAGCGCAAAAAGGACAAACAAATGTGACGCATCGTTTTAATTTGAACGAAGAAAATGGACAGTTAGAAGTAATTGTGCGAGGATATAATGCAAAGAAAAAAGGGTGGGAAAAGATTGAAGGAATTGCAACGCAAGACATCGAAAATGTTGGGTTGTTCTCGACTACGTTTTTACCAATTTTTGCAAAGAAATTATATGTTATCGATTTTGATAAAGATTACAATAATGTATTAGTTGCAAGTGAAGATTATAAAAAGTTATGGATTCTATCACGTAAGAAAGAGATTTCGGATAAGGTAAAAGACAGATTTTCTGATTCGGCAAAGAAAGTAGGGTTTGATCCAAGTAAATTAATTTGGCCTTCTCAAGTTCCGATTGCGAAATAAGATTATTTATTTTTAGACATAAAAAAACCTCGAGAAATTCTCGAGGTTTTTTGTTCTATTATTTTTGGTTTTTCTTTTCCCAATCGATCGGGAAATTACAACTTTGGTATTCTTTTCCAATTTTAATGTAAGCATCACCAACTTGACGTTTTACCCAATCCATCAACAATGTACGTTCTTTATCTTGAACTGCAAATTTTTGAATTCTATAGTAATCATCTTGGTAATTGATTTTATGCTCTGGATAAAATTTATTGATTTTTAAGATTCTTAAAGCTTTTCTGTTATCAAAATCATCTTCGAAAACTTGAGAAATATCTCCTTCATTCAATGTTGCAATCGCTGTAAACATTGGTAGAGGTAAAGCCATTTTCTCGAAACGATCGTCACCAGAATTTTGGTTCATGATATTTCCTGAGTTAAATTTTGTGTATTTATCATCAGAAAATCTTAATGCAGCATCTTTAAATGTCATTTTTCCGTCGTTAATTAAAACTCGAATCGAATCTAATTTATTATAAGCCTTTTTTATTTCTTCTTCCGTTGGTTTCAACGTAATCAAGATATGACGCAAATCTAATTCTTGTCCACGACGTTTTTCTAACTTAATAATATGATATCCAAAATCAGTTTTGAATGGATCAGAAATTTCACCTTCTTGTAAGTTAAACGCAACCGCATCAAACTCTTTTACCATTTTACCACGAGAAACTTTTTTGTATTCACCTCCGTTACTTGCGGAACCTGGATCTTCTGAATATAAAATTGCTTTCGTTGCAAAAGAGGCACCTTCTTCAATTTCTTTTTTGATTTCTTTTAATTGATCGATAATCTTTTGTTGATTTTCTTGTGAAACTTCAGGATAAGTTACAATATGGCTAATCGAAACTTCGTCTTTCACGTCTGGTAATTCACCTTGGTGTTTTTCGAAAAACATACGAACTTCTTCTGGTGTTGCATCAGCACCTTTTACAACCATTTCTCTTTTGTTACGCGCATAAATATTATCTTCAACGATATATTTAGTTTCGTTTTTCATTTCCGCCATTGTACGGAATCCGAAATAGTCTAAAATTTGTTTTTCTCCTCCAGCTTGAGCAATCCAACCTTCGATTTGGCTATTTAATTGACGAGTTACCTCATCTTGTGTCACTTTGATTAAAGTATCTTGTTTTGCACGATCAACCAACATTTTGTCTAACATAATGTCGTTTAGGAAATCGCATTTGTCTTCGACTTGCATCCCTTGTTGTTTTGACATTAAATAATCTCGATCTACATCAGACTCTAAAACAATCTGATCTCCGACAACAGCAGCTATACCATCTACTTTAGCAAGACGTTTTGGTGTTGGTTTTGCTGTTTGTGCAAAAGTATTTACCGTAAATAATGCTGCAATTAGCAACATCATACTCGATTTAAATTTCATATACTTTAATTTCATTTTTATTATTCTAAGCTCGATAAAAAAACTTACCGATGAGCAAATTTAACTTTTTTTGTTAAAGTCCAACATATTTTAATTTCCTTTAACAAAAGAATTGATTTTTTAGTTTATTGTTAAGATTAAACTAAGCCAAATGTACGCAAAGAAACATTCCAAGCAGATTCGAAATCAAAAAGATTCAAACCATGTTTTTCTTTGTGCTCATTTGCGAAACTAATTAACTTCTCAGTTGGCATATTTCCGACCATATCACTTTTTGACATTGGACATCCGCCCAAACCTTTTATAGCGCCATCAAAACGACGACAACCATTATCATAAGCGGCTTGTACTTTGGAATGCCATTCGGTATAAACGGTATGAAAATGTGCGCCAAATTCAATTTCTGGATAATGAGGAATCAAATTTTGGAACAAATCAACAATTGTTTTTTCGTCTGCAACACCAATTGTATCTGATAAATTGATTGAAGAAATTCCGATATCCGCCATTTTTTTAGACCATTCTTTTACGATTTCTTCATTCCAAGTTTCTCCATAAGGGTTTCCAAACGCCATCGAAAGATAAATTAACATATGTTTACCATTATCATTTGAGATTTGGTTGATTTCTTTCACCATTTCAAACGCTTCTTCACGACTTTTATTCGTGTTGAATTGTTGAAAATTCTCTGAAATAGAAAAAGGAAATCCAATAATATTCACTTTTTCGTGTTCTGCAGCTTTCATTGCGCCACTTTTATTGGCAACAACAACAGATAATTTCGATTTTGAATTGGTTTTATCAATATTATCTAAAACTTCTTTTGTGTCCGCCATCTGTGGAATCGCTTTTGGCGAAACAAAACTTCCACAATCTATCGCTTCAAAACCAACAGTCAATAAACGATTTAAGTAATCGATTTTCTTATCAGTTGGAATAAAATCTTTGCGTCCTTGCATTGCATCACGAGGACATTCAATAATTTTAAAAGTTAGCTCACTCATTTTTTTGGTTTATTTGCGCCTTAAAGGTAGATAATTTAGTAATTTTGACAAAAATTAAAACGCAATGCAAACAGAATGGAGAGAAAAGTTGGTAACACGCTTTTTGAAATATGTTAAAACTTACACTGAAAGTGAAGCTTTTTTAGATAAATTTCCAAGTACAGACCGTCAATGGGATTTAGCAAATTATTTGGTTGAAGAGTTAAAACAAATCGGTTTAGAAGATGTTTCAATAGATGAAAACGGGTATGTTTTTGGATATGTTCCTTCTACAGTTGATCACGAAGTGCCTACTATTGGTTTTGTTTCTCATATGGATACATCGCCAGATTTTTCTGGAGAAAATGTACAACCTCAAATTTGGGAAAATTACGATGGTGGAGATATCAAATTGAACGAATCAATGATTTTATCACCAAACGAGTTCCCTGAATTATCTCAATATAAAGGTCAAACAATCATTACAACTGATGGTACAACATTATTAGGTGCTGATGATAAAGCTGGTGTTGCTGAAATTGTAACAGCTGCAGAATATTTGATTGCTCATCCAGAAATTAAACATGGACGTATTGCTATTGGATTTACACCTGACGAAGAGGTTGGTCGCGGTGCAGATTTCTTTAATGTAGAGAAATTTGGTGCTGAATGGGGTTACACAATGGATGGTTCTGAAATTGGAGAATTAGAGTACGAAAACTTTAATGCTGCATCTGGAATTGTTACAATCAAAGGTAAATCTGTTCACCCAGGTTATGCAAAAGATAAGATGATTAATGCATCTAATATTGCAATGGAGTTTGCTGCGCAATTACCAAACGACGAAGTTCCTGAATTAACTGATGGTCGCGAAGGATTCTTTCATTTAGCTAAAATTACAGGAAATGTATCTGAAGCAAAAATGGTTTACATTATCCGTGACCACGATATGGAGCAATATGAAGCGCGTAAAGCTTTATTTTTACAAATTGCTGCTGATATTCAAGAGCGTTTTGATCATGAAGTAATTACAGCAGAAGTTTCTGATCAATATTTTAATATGATTGAGAAAGTAAAAGAGAAATTCCAATCTGTTGAAATTGCTGAACAAGCTTTGAAAGATTGTGGAGTTACGCCAAACATCAAACCAATTCGTGGAGGTACAGATGGTGCTCGTTTATCTTTTATGGGATTACCTTGTCCTAATATCTTTGCTGGAGGTCATAATTTCCACGGACCTTACGAATATGTTCCGGTAGAATCTATGGAAAAAGCAACAGAAATTATTGTACGTATTGCAGAATTAACAGCTGAAGGAGCGAAATAATTCTTACAATATATCTTAAAAATAACTTAAGTTTTCTTTTTTGGTTTAAATTTTGCATAATTTCAAATCATATTAGAAAACTTTTTTTATGAAAAATATCGTATTATCAGCAGCCGCTATATTTTGTTCAACTTTTGCATTTGCGCAAGAAGAGATAAATGTTGGAGATTTTAATATCTTAAAAGTTTATGATAAAATTCCAGTTGAATTAATTTCATCAAACGAAAACTTAGTAAAAATAGATGGAGTTAATGCGAGTGATGTTCAAGTTGAGAATAACAAAGGTGAACTGAAATTGAAAATGACAGGAACCAAATTGATGCAAGGAGGAGAAGCAACGGTTAAGGTTTATTACAAATCATTATACGAAATTCAGGCAAGTCAAGGTTCTCGCATTTATTCTGATGATGTTGTAAAATCACAAGCATTGTATTTGACATCTAACGAAGGTTCATCTATCAAATTACCAATCGAAACATCAAAATTAGAAGTCAAAATAAATTCTGGTGCTGAAGTAATTTTAACTGGTGATACTGAATTTCAGACTGTAATTGCAAATTCTGGAGGGAAATATTATTCGAAAACATTAAATTCTGATACAGCAAGTTTAACAACAAATGCAGGAGGAGTAATAGAAGCGAGAGCGGAGAAATCTGTAGATGCAAAAACTAGAGCAGGAGGAGTGATTGATATTTATGGTAATCCAACGCAACGTAATCAGAAAAAATTAGCTGGTGGAAAAATTAATTTTAAATGATTTAGAACTTTAACAATAATATAAAAGCAACGATTAATTCGTTGCTTTTTTTGTCTGATATAACAAATAAATCAATTCGACATATTTGCTATAACTTATAGTTCCTTCTTGATTATTAGCCTTCAAAAACTGATTATTTAACTCAGAAAAAGTATCGCTCGTAACACCTTCATATTTCAAATAATGTTTTAATTCGGCTTTTCTGTCTTGCTTTATTTTAGAATGCATATTATCCAATTCCATTTTCACAAAATACGGATCAGATTTGTAAATAGCACCTAAAAGCGTATAAATACTTTTATAATAAAACGAATAATTAATTTCAGGATTTCTAGATTTTGTACCTAAATAATAAGCTAAAAAATTAGCTTCACTTTCTGATGCAAATCCCATTTGGTGTCCATATTCGTGGAAAAGTGTTGCAGGTTGTTTCAAATTTGTATTGTATCTGTTCAGATTTGCTTCTGCCGTAAAAGGGTTATAGTATCCCAAAATACCCATATAATTTTGCATTTCCGAAATCCAAGATAATTTGTATTGTGTATCTTTTAATAATCGATAATTTTTTAACCATTTTACATTATTTACTTGGTGTTGTAAAGCAAAAAATTCTTGATTATAATCTTTTAAATTAGATTTGAATTTTATCGTTGTTGTTGAATCATTGTGTTCGATTAAATTTCTTGCTGATATTGCTTTATCAAGCTCGTAGCAATAGATTTCTTTCAGAATTTTAGGTTGAATAATGATTTTTTCTTTGTCAATAGTTAACGTTTGTTTTTTGTACATCACGCTCCAAGCAAACGTGTAAATAAAATAGATACAGTTTACAAAAATCATAATGCAATAAATTGAATGCGAAACTTTTTCTTTCGATTTGAAAAAACTTCGAATCAATTTAAAAATCAATACAAAACCGATTATTCCAATGATTAAATAAAACAATTCTCCAACAGGAAAATGAACTGAATTCGTAATTTTTGCAATAAATCCTGAAATTGGAAATGTAAGATGATTGACGATGAAATCATCAACGCTTTCGATTGAAAATAGTATCGAAAATAAAATAATTTGAAATAGAAAAATAAGGATACTTCGATAAGTTTTATTCAACTTCTTTAGCATATTGATTAGCGATATAACTGATATAAATTAACTGAAAAGTGTGGTAAAGCATAACCGGAATCAAATAAATACCGATATCTCCCGTAAAAATAACTGCTGCAATTACCGAGCCATGAACCAATGATTTTTTAGTCGAACAAAATTGAATTGTGATATCATCTTCTCGATTAAAATTCATTTTCTTACCAATCCATTTTGAAAGTTTGAAAAAGAAAAAGAATAACGCAACTACAATTATGAAAACTGCCAACAACGGAAGAACGCCTAATTTTGTAAATAATCCATCCAAAAAAGTATGACTAAAACTGTTGTAAACAATAAGTACAATGGTTAGTTTATCTAAATTACCGAATTGCTTTTTATATTTATTGTAAAAGAACCCTAAATAAGGTTGAAGAAGAGCTCCGATAAAAACAGGTAAAATAATTTTAAGAACTAAATCCAAAAAAGTTCCTAATAAATCAAATTCACCATTACTTTTTGATAAAAACAAACTCATCCAAAGCGGTGTAACAACAATACCTATTAGTCCAGAAATACTTGCGTTAAAGATAGCACTTGGTATATTTCCTTTCGCAATAGAAACCATTACAACTGACGAAGAAACTGTACTTGGTAACGCGGCTAAATAAAATATTGCGACATACAGAGTAAAATAAATTGGGTAATTTTTTATGAAAGGATAGAAACACAAGACTAATAATGGAAAAAATATAAATGTGATGGATTGAATCAAGACATGCATTTTCCAATTTGCTAAATCTTTAAAAACTTCTTTCCAATTAAGTTTTAATCCATAAAAAAAGAATACTAAGATAACTCCAATATCAATTATTGTATTCAGATTGAAATCCTTGTAAGACCACAAACTAATATCTGGGAAAAAATATGCGACAACAATGGCAACGAATAAAAACAGAATAAAAGGGTCGGGTAATTTATTTAGAATTTTCAAAATCAATAAAATTTAAACAAAAATAATAAAT
>NZ_JAOCDF010000028.1:0-48044 GCF_029840775.1 Empedobacter sp. GD03865 | reverse complement strand
AAAAATAATAAAGATGCTGAATTTCAAGGAAGAAGTTTAAAGTTATTAGGTAGTCCAGAACCTGTTACCAAAGGATTAAAAAACCCAATGGCTCTAAAAACAATGCACAAAATGAAGCAGCTTATCAATTTCCTTTTGCAAGAAGGTAAAATAGATGAGGACACTCGAATTGTGATTGAGATAGCAAGAGAACTTAACGATGCTAATAGAAGAAAAGCTATTGAAAAATGGAATAACGAGCGAGAAAAGGAAAATCTAAAGTTCAGTGAAACTATTATTGAAATAAATAAAGAATGCAACACCACTTTTAATCCAAGTGATAAAATGCTTCTTCGTAAAATAAGATTATGGGAAGAACAAAATAAAACTTGTCTTTACACAGGTAAATTGATTAAACTTTGTGATGTTTTAGATGGAAATAAATACGATTTAGAGCATACTATTCCTGCAAGTATAAGTTTTGATAATGAGTTACGAAATTTGACTTTAACTGATACGGAATTTAATAGAAATATAAAAAAGAAACAATATCCGTCACAACTTTATAATCATGTAGATATTTTGAATAATATCCAGTTTATGAAAGAAAAGATAGAGCATTTGGAAGATTTATATAAAGAATGGAAAAATAAAGCTTCGTATGCATCTACTAAGGAAATAAAGGATAATTGTATTCAGCGTTATCATTTCATAAAAATGGATTTAGATTATTGGAGTTACAAATACAATACATTTATTTTGGAAGAATATAAGTCAGGCTGGAAAAATAGCCAGTTGCGAGATACTCAAATTATTACAAAATATGCTCTGCCATATTTAAAAACCTTATTTAAAAGAGTGTCAGTAGAAAAAGCAAGTGTTGTAAATGTTTTTAAAGAAGTATATAATGTAAAATTATTAAGTGATAAAAAAAATCGTTCAACTCATAGTCATCACGCTGGTGATGCAAGTATTTTGACATTAATACCATCAGCATTTGATCGCGAAAGAATTCTTAAACTTTATAACGAAGAAAAAGACAATCATACGGGTAAAATTTATCACGAACAACCTAAAGATTGGAAAGATTTCTCCCCAAGTTATATTAAAGAAATCGAGAATGTTATATTAATTAACAATATAGTTGAAAATAGAACTACTGTTCCAACTTATAAAGTGGTACGCAAAAAAGGAAAAATCGTTTGGGAAGATAAATCACTTGATAAAAAACGAATTGCTCAAGGAGATACTATAAGGGGACAATTACATGATGAATCTTTGTATGGAGCAATAAAATTACCATTAAGAAACGAAGAAAATAAAATTTTGTTTGATGATAATGGTAAAATGAAACTTACTGAAGAGCCAATTTTGGTTATTCGAAAAGATTTAGTTTATAAACAAAATGCAGATTCTCCAGGATTTAAAACGCTTGAAGAAGTTGAAAAGGTAATAGTCGATAAAGCTCTTTTTGAAATGATAAAAATGCAAGTGGAAGATGCTGTCGGATTTAAAGAAGCTTTAACAAAAGGTGTTTGGATGTTTGATAAGCAAGGAAACAAAGTAAATAAAATAAGAAGAATACGCTGTAAAGGTTCAATGAAATATAATACAGCATTGAAAGTGCATACGCATGCTTTTACTTCAAAATTCGATTATAAAAAAACAACATTAGCAAAAAGTGGAGAAAACGCACTTTGTTTATTTTATAAAAACGAAGATGGAAAAGCAATGGAGATATTAAGTATTTCTGATGTTGCTCAATTAAAATTTAAGAACGATCGTTCTTATTTTTTAGAACCAGAATACAATACAAAATCAATAGGAAAAGGAAAAAAATCAAAAGAAATACCGCTTTATGCTGTTTTACGTTCTGGGCAAAAAGTATTGTTTTATAAAGATAGTATTGAAGAACTAAAAGAATTAGATAATTCTGATTTAACAAAACGTTTATATAAAGTATATCAATTTGAAAGTGATGGTCGTATGAAGTTTAGAAATCATATGGCAGCAGGAATAGACACTGATTTAAAGAAAGAAAATAAGGAAGGGGCATCTTTTAACTTTGAGAATCCAAGTATCTTTTTAAGAATTAGACAAGGTGAATGGAATTTTGCAATTGACGGAGTTGATTTTGAAATGAAAATGGATGGCTCATTAAAATTTAAATAATATGCTAAAACGTACCATTTACATTGGCAATCCATCTTATTTGAAATTGAAAGACAATCAATTAAAAATAGAAGATGTGATAACCAAAGAAATCAAAGGCTCTGTACCTATTGAAGATTTGGGTTTTTTGGTATTGGATCATTATCAAATAACCATTAGTCATCAACTTATAGTGACATTACAACAAAATAATGTGGCAATTATTAGTTGCGACGATAGTCATATGCCTTTGGGATTGATGTTGCCAATGAATGGACATGTAGAGCATAGTGAACGATTGAAACATCAAATTAATGTTTCTGAACCATTGCGCAAACAGTTGTGGAAACAAACAATAGAAGCTAAAATTTATCAACAGAAAGCATTGTTGAGTAAGTTTGGTTTTGTAGAGGAGCCTATGCAGAATTATTTAACGAATGTAAAATCTGGAGATTCCACGAATATGGAAGGAATTGCTGCGCAATATTATTGGAAACAATTATTTGACAATTTTACGAGAGAACGAGATGGTGATGCTCCTAATAATTTTCTGAATTTTGGATATGCTATTCTTCGAAGTATGGTTGCAAGAGCTTTAGTGAGTTCTGGATTAAATCCTACCATTGGTATTTTTCATCGTAATAAATACAATCCGTATTGCTTGGCTGATGATATAATGGAACCATATCGACCTTATGTTGATGAATTGGTATTAGAATGGATGAATAAGCCTTTTCGACCGACTGAAATGAGTAAAGATGCTAAAGCACATTTATTACAAATAGCAACAAAAGATGTGAAAATAGATGGTTTGAAAAGACCTTTGTTGGTAGCGATAAGCTCTACAACAAGTTCTTTGTATAAGTGTATGACAGGGGAGCAGCGTGTGATTCGTTTTCCTGAAATGACATGAGTTTTAGTCGTTATAATGCTTATCGTATTATGTGGGTTTTAGTTTTGTTTGATTTGCCAACAGAAACAAAAAAGCAAAGAAGTCAAGCTACTCGCTTTAGAAAAGAGTTGATTGACGATGGATTTACTATGTTTCAGTTTTCGATTTATTTGAGACATTGTCCAAGTAGAGAAAATGCTGAGGTACATATAAAACGAACCAAATCTAAATTACCTGAATTTGGGAAAGTAGGAATTATTTGTATTACAGATAAACAATTTGGACAAATGGAAATATTTTTCTCCAAAAAAGAAACCGATTTACCAACAGGTCCACAACAATTAGAATTATTTTAGGAATAAAAAAAATCCGATAGAAAACTCAACTTCTATCGGATTTTACTTTTTTTCTCATTTCTAAATTTCTTCTCAAACCCTTTATAATAATGGTTTGTTAAATGAGGTTGTAAATACTTTGATAAATATACCAAGATTTGAAATCAATTCACAACTTATATTGCTGTTGACAACGACCCAAACGGGTTGTAAATACTTTGATAAATATACCAAGATTTGAAATCAATTCACAACCCACTCCGAAGAGCGGTTAGTTTAGTATATGTTGTAAATACTTTGATAAATATACCAAGATTTGAAATCAATTCACAACAACCAATATTCCAAACGGCTATTACACCGGGTTGTAAATACTTTGATAAATATACCAAGATTTGAAATCAATTCACAACATGTTGCAATTGTTAAAGTATCTGTTACAGGTTGTAAATACTTTGATAAATATACCAAGATTTGAAATCAATTCACAACCGTGTAGCTTTTGTGACAGCATCAAGCACAGTTGTAAATACTTTGATAAATATACCAAGATTTGAAATCAATTCACAACTTTAGACGCTCGAGAAAAAGCATTAGAGGAGTTGTAAATACTTTGATAAATATACCAAGATTTGAAATCAATTCACAACTATAGGATTTATGAAAATGGTAAACCAACAGTTGTAAATACTTTGATAAATATACCAAGATTTGAAATCAATTCACAACTACTTGGGTTCTATGGGAATTATTGGAATGGTTGTAAATACTTTGATAAATATACCAAGATTTGAAATCAATTCACAACTTTTGGACTTTAAAAAATTCAAAATTAAAAGTTGTAAATACTTTGATAAATATACCAAGATTTGAAATCAATTCACAACAATAACTAAACTCTACCAACGAATGAAGATGTTGTAAATACTTTGATAAATATACCAAGATTTGAAATCAATTCACAACCGTCCTATCAAAGAAGTAACATTTAATGTCGTTGTAAATACTTTGATAAATATACCAAGATTTGAAATCAATTCACAACTGTAGATGCCTGGCATAAGCGGTTTAATGCGTTGTAAATACTTTGATAAATATACCAAGATTTGAAATCAATTCACAACTAGCAGCCGAACGCGATGCTTTCGCCAGCGGTTGTAAATACTTTGATAAATATACCAAGATTTGAAATCAATTCACAACTATCAATTAAACAGATATATAGAAGAAAATGTTGTAAATACTTTGATAAATATACCAAGATTTGAAATCAATTCACAACTCAATTTGGAAATACCTACAAGGCTTCTGGGTTGTAAATACTTTGATAAATATACCAAGATTTGAAATCAATTCACAACTAATATTACGCCTTTTGTAACGAAAGTTTTGTTGTAAATACTTTGATAAATATACCAAGATTTGAAATCAATTCACAACTAATCAAAATTGAACCAATTGGAATAATCAGTTGTAAATACTTTGATAAATATACCAAGATTTGAAATCAATTCACAACTAATATTACGCCTTTTGTAACGAAAGTTTTGTTGTAAATACTTTGATAAATATACCAAGATTTGAAATCAATTCACAACGTTGTAGCTAATCCTAAACCAATTCTTTTTGTTGTAAATACTTTGATAAATATACCAAGATTTGAAATCAATTCACAACTCTTCTTTTTGTGCACCTGCATTATCTTTCGTTGTAAATACTTTGATAAATATACCAAGATTTGAAATCAATTCACAACGGAGTTTTAGTAGAAGATTTACTTTCATTTGTTGTAAATACTTTGATAAATATACCAAGATTTGAAATCAATTCACAACTTCAACATATGATACTTATCAAGTTGAAATGTTGTAAATACTTTGATAAATATACCAAGATTTGAAATCAATTCACAACAAGATGCTTGACGTACAATAACTCTTTTTTGTTGTAAATACTTTGATAAATATACCAAGATTTGAAATCAATTCACAACTACCAACAGTCATATCGCTATGAAGTCTTGGTTGTAAATACTTTGATAAATATACCAAGATTTGAAATCAATTCACAACTTTAGATTATTTATCTTGATAATGTTTTTAGTTGTAAATACTTTGATAAATATACCAAGATTTGAAATCAATTCACAACGCTATTATTGTTTTCATTTTTCAATTGTTTGTTGTAAATACTTTGATAAATATACCAAGATTTGAAATCAATTCACAACTCGTTCAAAGTTTTTATCAAATTCATCTGTGTTGTAAATACTTTGATAAATATACCAAGATTTGAAATCAATTCACAACGTTCGTCAATTGCATTCTCGTTGTAATTGGTTGTAAATACTTTGATAAATATACCAAGATTTGAAATCAATTCACAACTGCTGAGCTCTTCTTGGTCTACTAACTTTGGTTGTAAATACTTTGATAAATATACCAAGATTTGAAATCAATTCACAACATAGCTATAAATGGAGATACTGAAAAATCTGTTGTAAATACTTTGATAAATATACCAAGATTTGAAATCAATTCACAACCGCTACTTTATTAATCAATAACGAAGAAGTGTTGTAAATACTTTGATAAATATACCAAGATTTGAAATCAATTCACAACTTATGCTTTAATATTAAATTACTGTGAGAGGTTGTAAATACTTTGATAAATATACCAAGATTTGAAATCAATTCACAACTTTTGAAGTTTTGCTTTTTCTAAGACTTTTGTTGTAAATACTTTGATAAATATACCAAGATTTGAAATCAATTCACAACTTATCTTTCACAAACAAATGCTCGTGCTTTGTTGTAAATACTTTGATAAATATACCAAGATTTGAAATCAATTCACAACCCTTCTACAATTCTCCATTCTTTAAAATTCGTTGTAAATACTTTGATAAATATACCAAGATTTGAAATCAATTCACAACCCAATTTCAGAGCGTGATTGGTGTACTTCTGTTGTAACTACTTACGTAAAATTACTAAAAGTAAAAGGAACTCACAACCTGTTTGTTATCCTCGTAATGAACCCAGTCGTTGTAACTACTTACGTAAAATTACTAAAAAAGCTCTTATCCAAGAGCTTTTTTGTTAAAGAAATGTTTTGGGTAAAAGTACTTTTTACCGAGCTTAAAACAAGGAATCGTCTTGTTTCTCCTCATGCGATACAACGTTTTGTCACTAACGTTAAGCAGCCTCTGCACATCTGCACTGTCGTAGAATCCGTGATCTTTGTCCGTGGGTTGTATATTCGTAATTAATTCTACTAAAAGAAGTTTTAACTCGTTGCTATCCTTCTCTTTTTGTGTAAAAAAGTAAGTGTTCTGCATACGTTTTAATTTACTTAATTCCAGTAATATACAAGTTTTAATTAAATAAAACAAATGATAAGAGGAAGTAGGGATAGGGAGGGGGTGTTAATTTTTTTTATTGATTTTCTGTTTTAATTATTCGAATTTCTTTTTTTAATGTCACTTTTTTTCGTCAAAAAAACTAACGAAAAAAGACTTGGCTGTAAACCTCCCTACTAAAAATGTTCTCATTTCACTAAAGATTTTAAAAACCCTACGGGCTAAAACCTTTTTTACGTTGCATTCAATCATTTTCTTAACGTGTGAGTTTTAATGCCGGTTTCTTCATCCTTTTTTAATATTCAAATTCACTTTTAATAAGGCATTAAAATCCGTCATTTCTGAAGAGTCGAGATTGCTTTAAATAAGAATTTTAAAGGCGACATACGATTTGCAGACGAGTTTCAATCCATTGAAACAAGCGTAAAAAAGATTAGTGAGCGTATGCGAATCATTTAATCTTTTTAGTGAGTAAAATGAAGATTGAACGTCGAAAATCGCAGTCTTGACCTTTTTGGTTCGTTTTTGTGTCAAGACAAAAATGAACATATGTACCTAAGCTCTACTAGAGCTTCTCCTTTTAATTTCAAATGTTTTTTCATCAAGGTTTTCCGAAGGGTATATGTTTTCCTTTTCTTTAATGTCACTTTTTTTCGTCAAAAAAACTAACGAAAAAAGACTTGGCCGTAAACCTCTCTACTAAAAATGTTCTCATTCCACTAAAGATTTTAAAAACCCTACGGGCTAAAACCTTTTTTACGTTTCATTCAATCATTTTCTTAACGTGTGAGTTTTAATGCCGTTTTCTTAATTCTTTTTCAATATTCAAATTCATTTTAACAATGAATTTAAAAACCGTCCTTATTTAAGAATGTTTATTTATTGACCTTTAATATTTTACGTTGATTTATTGTTAATGAATAGGAATTTAAAATCCGACGATTTAGAATCGAAATGTAATTCAACTCTAAATTATTAGAATATAAAAGTTGGAGTGTTTGAGTGAAACGAGTTGCCAACTTTATGGAAATAATTTAGTTAGTTGAATCATTGAGAGTCTACTGTCGGCATCTTTTTTTGTTTCGTTTTTTGGATGAGCAAAAAATGAAAGTAAGAATTTAAAATGGTCACTGAGGTACTCTAAGTGCAGAATCTTTCCATTACTTCTTTTCTAAATCAAATTCATTTTAACAATGAATTTCAAAAACCGTCATTGCTGAAGAGTCGAGTGTCAATTCGACGTAGCGAGTGTTAAAATGATTTACTGTTTACATTTTATATGTGAATGATTTAAAGCATTTAGTGAGTAGTCGTTATTGACCGATTTGGAAGCACTATACCTAAGCTCCACTGGAGCTTCTCCTCTTAATCTCAAATGTTTTTGCGTCAAGGTAAAAATGAATATATGTACCTAAGCTCCACTGGAGCTTCTCCTTTTAATTTCAAATTCTTAATTTCAAATTTTTAATTTCAAATGTTTTTGTGTCAAGACTTCTCCGAAGGGCATATGAATTCATTTAAAAACAATAAGAACTCATGAATAAAAATGAATGTAAAATTCTTTCTATCACTTTTTTATTCATAGCTTATTTATTTTAATTATCGGTATTCATATGCCCTAGGGGGAAGCTCATCCAAAAAAACATTTCCATTGCAATCTTTTCTAATCAGAAAAGGATTTTCTCTACAATCCCTAACGCAAATACAAATCAATATTTACATTAAAGGAACAATTTTTATAAATTACTTTGTAAGTAAGCAATCATTTTCTCAGCAACTTTTTCCGAAGATGCAGGATTTTGACCTGTAAATAATAAACCGTCTTCTACAACATGCACTCCCCAGTCTTCAGTTTTAGAGTAATGACCTCCTAATTTTTCTAATTCAACCTGAACTAAGAATGGAACAACATCTGTTAATTGTACCGCATCTTCTTCAGAATTAGAAAAACCAGTTACATTTTTTCCTTTTACAAAAGGTTCTCCATTACTTAAAGTAACATTCTTGAAAACTCCTGGAGCATGACAAACAGCACCAACTGGCTTACCAGCATTATAGAAATCTAAAATCAATTGTTGAGAATGCACATCATTTGCTAAATCCCATAGTGGTCCATGACCTCCTGGATAGAAAATAGCATCGTAATCCTCAGCTTTTTCATTAGCTAATACATGTGTATTTGCAATTAAAGCTTGAACATTTTCGTCTTTATTGTAACGCTCTGTAGCTTCTGTTTGTGCAGCTTCTGTTTCGCTATTAGGATCTATAGGAGCTTGTCCTCCTTTAGGTGTAGCAATAGTAACTTCGTGTCCAGCATCTACAAATTTGTAGTAAGGAGCAGCAAATTCTTCTACCCAAAATCCTGTTTTATGTCCTGTATTTCCCAATTCATCATGAGAAGTAACAACAAATAATATTTTCATAATTTTAATTATTTAAATTCAACAATAAATTCTTCGTTTGGTAGTCTAACTTTTTTCATAGATCCAATCCAGTCTAATTCAGGATCGGCAACACCAACATACATTAAAGATACACTTTTAAGACCTAACTCGTCTAATTTTAAAACTTTATCTACAATAGCGTTATCAAAACCTTCTACAGGAGTAGTATCAACTTTTAACTCAGCAGCTTGTGCTAATGCAAGCCCTAATGCAATATAAGTTTGACGAGCAGTATGTGCAAAATTTTCCTCTGCTGATGTATTCAAGTAAATACCTTTTATTTTATCTGTATAACTTCCGAAACGACCTCTTGGCAATCCTCTTTCATCTGTAGTAAAATCATATACTTTATCAATTCTTTCTGCTGTATAGTTGTCCCAAGCAGCAAAAATAATTACATGTGAACAATCTCTCATACATTCAGGATTAAGAGCTCCTTTTACCAATTGATTTTTTAAATCTTGGTTCTCTACAACTAATACTTTAAAAGGTTGTAATCCAGATGAAGTAGGTGCTAGTCTAGCAGCTTCTACAATTTTATCAATTTTATCTTGACTAACTTTTTGCGATGGATTGTATGCTTTTACTGCATGTCTCCAATTTAAATCTTCTATTAATGACATTTTTTTAATTATTTCGTTAAAAACACAAACAACATAGCAATTAAAGCAGGAATACCTTGTAAAAAAAATATTTTTTTACCAGAGGTTATACCTCCAAAAATACCTGCAACAGTAATACATCCTAAAAAGAATAGACGAATATTACAACTCCATTCATGATTTTCTATAAGAAAAGACCAAATAAGTCCTGCAATCAAAAAACCGTTATATAATCCTTGATTAGCAGCTAGTCCTTTCGTAGGAGTAAACAAATCTTTTGGTAAAGATTTAAATGTTTTTTTACCTGCTGTTTCCCAAGCAAACATTTCCATCCAAAGAATGTAACAATGTTCAATTGCAACAACTACGGTTAAAGTACTTGCTATAATTTCCATATCTATTGTATTAACCTACAGAAACATTTAATTTAACTTCAATATTTCCACGAGTTGCATTAGAATAAGGACATACTTTATGTGCTGTTTCAATAAGCTTTTGAGCTTCTTCCATTGAAACACCTGGTATATTAGCATGTATCTCAGCTGCAAGACCATAACCTCCGCTTTCTAATTGTCCGATAGCTACTTTTGCTGTAACGCTCGTTTCTCCTGTTTTTATTTTTTGCTGTTTGATCACCAAATTCAAAGCGCTATCAAAACAGGCAGAATATCCTGCTGCAAATAGCATTTCAGGGTTTAAAAAGTCATCATTTGCACCTCCTAATGCTTTTGGAGTACGTACTTGCATATCTAAAACACCGTTTTCACTTTTTACTTGTCCACTTCTACCTCCCGTAGCTGTGGCTTGAGTTTCATATAATTTTTTCATTGTTGTTTGTTTAAAATTTTATTTGCTATTTTTTTTAATTGTTTAAGCTCATCTACAGATATCGCCATTGATTCTAACAATTTTTCAGGAATATCTTTAGCTTTCTCTTTCAAAGCACTTCCTTTTTTGGTCAAAGAAATTACTACAATGCGCTCATCTTCAACATTTCTACTTCTAACAACCATTTCTTTTTGCTCCATTCTTTTTAGTAAGGGTGTTAGTGTACCGCTGTCTAAGAAAAGTTTTTCACCTAATTGCCCTACTGTTTGCTGTTGTTCTTTCCATAAAACCATAAGCACTAAATACTGTGGATAGGTAATATCAAGTGGATCTAAATACAAACGGTACATGTTGATTATCTTTTTTGAAAGCGCATATATGGGAAAACAAAATTGATTATCTAGTTCTAGCGTATCTTTCATAGTTCATCAATATTAAATTACATAACAAAGTTACAAAATTATATTGTACAAAATATAATTTTGTAAAACATTAACAAATGTTTTATTAAAAATTACAATCTGTAAACATTAAGTAATACCTTTTATAATATTTAGAAATAGAATTTTATTAGTTTTTATTTTATTAAGGATAAATATTTTTCATATCCTTTAGCTTTCATTTCTTCTTTTGATATAAACTTTAATGATGCACTATTAATACAATATCTCAATCCTCCTTTATCTTTTGGGCCATCATCAAAAACATGACCTAAATGAGCATTACCAGTTTTACTTCTTACTTCAGTTCTTTTCATTCCAAAAGAATTATCATTTATTTCTTCAATAAGATTTTTACTGATTGGTTTTGAGAAACTTGGCCAGCCACAACCTGATTCAAATTTATCCGTTGACACAAAAAGAGGTTCACCAGTTGTTATGTCTACATAAATTCCTTCTCTAAATTCAGAATTATATTCATTTGAAAAAGGTTTTTCTGTTGCACCATTTTGTGTAACATCGTATTGCAAAGAAGTTAAATGTTTTTTAAGTTCACTTTGGCTTTCTTTGATATATTCTTTTTCTTGAATAGGATTTGCCTTACGAGCATCATCAAATAAACTTGGTGATATATGGCAATATCCTTTTGGATTTTTATTTAAATAATCTTGATGATAATTTTCTGCATCATAAAAATTATGTAAAGGCATATTTTCTACTACAATTTTTTGATTATAATTTTTTTCTAAATCTTTTAACTTCTGATCGATTAATTTAGAGTCAGTTGGGTTTGTATAATAAATTCCTGTTCTATATTGTGTCCCTAAGTCATTTCCTTGTTTGTCTAGACTCGTAGGATCTATTGTCTTAAAATACAAATCAATTAATAATCCTAGATCAACTATATCAGGATTATAAGTTACCTTGACAGTTTCAGCAAAACCAGTTTTACCTGTGATCACTTCTTTATAAGAAGGCTTTTCTATAGTTCCATTAGCATAACCTACAACTGTATTTGTAACCCCTCTGACCTGTTTAAAAAAATGTTCTGTTCCCCAAAAACATCCTCCTGCAAAATATATTTCATTTTCTGATGTGTTATTCATTTTCTGATGTTTATTCGATTTAACTAAATTATTTTTATGAGTTTTACAACTTATACTTGTTAGTATTATTCCTGTAATAATTAATGAGCTTATGATGAATAATTTTTTCATGATTTTTTATTTAAAGATTGAGCTAAAAGAGTGAAACCAAAGCCGAAGTAAGCTATATCTTTTAAAATGAAAAAATCTGTTACAGGAACTCCATCAACAAATTTCCAAATCCCGGGAGTTGTAAAAAGATAACTAAGAGTTGTTCCGAAAATAATAAGAATAGCTATTCCCGCATATTTTTTTAATGATTGATATTTTAAAGTTAAAACAACTAATAATGCTACAAGTAATTCAAGTACTCCAATTATATTAGATACAGTTTGATCACTAAATATTTTATAAATCCAAAACGATAATGGGTGATTTTCTACAAGAGACTTTATAGCTTGAGCCTCTGTTGGTGTAAACTTAAAAATGCCTATCCACACTAAAAGTAATACTGTTCCAAATAGAGGTAAGTAATATCCTATTTTGTAAAGATTTATAAAGGGTGAATTAATATTCAAATTATCTTTATGAGTATGAACTAAATTTTTTGTTTCCATTTTTTAATAATTTTTATTGTATATACGATCTTTTATAATAGTAGTCGTATAAATAATTAAAACCTGACAAAAAAAATCTATTTTTTTTTGTTAGATATTAATCTTTCTATAATTTTTACAAAAAAAAAAACCATTGTAAATGTATCATTTAAAATGGTTTGAGTTTTTTTATTGTTTTATGAATTTATCTTAAATTTCATTAAATATGTGATGTATTATAATTAAAATAAAAATTAACTTTAGACTATACTTTGGAAATTATTTAATAAATATTTTAGTCTTAAAAATAGCAGTTTAAAAAGAAAATATTATTTATACACTTTATTTTTTGATGATAAACATTCGTAATGTATTTACTCATGTTTACAATGAGTTTCTATTTTGGACTTTATTTTAGATTTTAGAGCATCTACATTAATTAATTTTTCTTTTGAATTTTGTTTATTCAAAAGATTATCTATTAGCTTTACTTTTTTGTAGTAAGAAGCGCACCATTTACAACTATAAATATGTAAATTCAATCTCAAATTTTGAATTAATGAGATTTTTTTTGCATTTTTTTTCTCTATTTCAAATGTTATTTCATTACAAGGCATAATAACCCAATGAATAATTTTATTCCACATAAGTTAATTTTTAATTAGATAAATTAGATTCAATGCACTCTCTTAATTGTAATCTAGCTCTTTGAAGAATCTTCCATAAATTAGTCGATGTAATTCCTATTTCCTGACAAACAAGTTCTGTTTTTTTTTGTTTTAAATAGTATAGTTTTATAGGAATTAACCATTTATTAGGTAATTTTTCTAAACAATTTTCTAAATAGTTTTCTCTAATATTATTTTCATTTTCTGTCCAATCATTTAATATATTTTTATCAATCCAATTACCATTTTCATCAAAAAAATAATCTAAAGTGATCTCATTTTTATTATTATATTTTTTTCTGTAAAAATCAGAAATTTTATTTTTCAAAATACTAATTAACCAAGTTTTTACAGAGCTATTCCATTGAAATTTTTCATAATTTTCAAAAGCTGAAATAAAAACATCTTGTACTAAATCTTCTGCATCTTCTTTGCTAGATATTAAATAGTTAGTTTTTTTTAATAGGTCCAATGTATAATCATCAATCCATTTTTGGATATTAATATTTTTATCTTTATTTATCATAGGTATATTTTTATAGAAAAGTAATATTTTATATCATAGAAAAAAAACTATAAAAAATGATTACTTTTTCTTATTGCAAAATTTCAAGTATTTTCTTCTAAAGTTGGAATAAATATAGAAAGTTCTAAAGCATTTAGTGAGTAGTAATTATTGACCGACTTGTATGCACGGACTTGATTTTTTTGGTTCGCTTTGGATCAAGCCAAAATGAATATATAATCTTTTCTAACCACAATAGAAGCATAGGTTTTTGCTACGTTCTACGCTTGACGTAATACGTTTTCAAATAACAGCGAATTTTAGCTAGAATAACGGTATTAACAACCATTCAGTATTTCAATAAAGAAACATAAATAATCTCAAAATTAATCTAGTTCAATAATGCACTACGGGTTATATGTAGTTTTTTAAAGATATTGAAAATAATTGTTGTAAAGCATTTTTTAGTAAGGTATTTTGTACAATCAAAAAATGTTTCTATCTTTGAGATAACCACAGAAAAGAAATGCAAACAATTAAAGAAAATATTAAACCTTTATTTGTTGGAATGAATAAGCAAACTTCTGCTTTACTTTCCAAAATTGTATTTGCTCAATATTCACACTAGAATATTGCAGATTATTTGTTGACGAATTTCGTCATCTATATCCCTTTTCATCAAAATAACAAACAAAATACGATATGCCACTTTATCATCATTTGGGAGAATTCCCACAAAAGCGACATACGGTATTCCGAAAACCAAATGGAGAATTATATGCAGAAGAATTAGTTTCTACGCATGGATTTTCGAGTACGTATTCCAATGTTTACCACTGTTATCCACCAACTTTGGTAAAAGCGATTAGCGAACCTTATTCGGTAGAGCCAAAAATTGCCCGCGCAAAACATTTAAAACATACCTCTTTAAAAGGTTTTAAAGTAAAACCTACCAAAGATTATTTAGAATCTCGTGTACCAGTTTTGGTTAACAATGATTTGCATATTTCATTGGCTGCGCCACAAGAATCGATGACTGATTATTTCTACAAAAATTCGATGGCGGATGAAGTAATTTTTATACACGAAGGTTCTGGAGTTTTAAAAACTGGTTATGGACAAATTGAATTTGAATATGGAGATTATTTAGTGATTCCACGTGGAATTATTTATCAACTTCATTTTAATGATTCTAATAACCGATTGTTTATTACAGAATCATTTAGCCCAGTTGAAACACCTCGTCGTTATCGCAATCATTTTGGACAGTTAATGGAACATTCGCCTTTTTGCGAGCGCGATATTAAACGTCCTCAAAATCTTGAAACAAATGATGAACACGGAGATTTCAAGATTATGATCAAAAAAGAAGGATTAATTTATCCTTACGTTTATGGAACTCATCCTTTCGATTTTGTAGGTTGGGATGGTTATCATTATCCATGGGCTTTTTCTATTCATAATTTCGAGCCAATTACAGGACGTATCCATCAACCGCCACCTGTTCATCAAACTTTCGAAGGTGCAGGTTTTGTGATTTGTAGTTTTGTTCCGCGTCTTTTCGATTATCATCCAAATGCGATTCCAGCACCTTATAACCATAGTAATGTCGATTCTGATGAGATATTATATTATGTGGATGGAGATTTTATGTCGAGAAAATCGGTGGAGAAAGGACAAATTACATTACATCCAGCAGGAATTCCGCATGGTCCACATCCTGGTACAGTTGAAAAATCAATTGGAGCGAAAGAAACACACGAATTAGCGGTGATGATTGATCCTTTCCGTCCATTGATGTTAACTGAACAAGCGTTAGAAATAGAAGATCCAGATTATTATAAATCTTGGCTTTATTAAAAGTTATGAGTTATGAGTTATGAGTTATGAGTTGCGCGATTTGTCATCGTGAACTTGTTTCAATATCTCATAAGTTAATTTGAAGAAAAGCTGGAATAAATTAAGCTTGGCGTAACTGTCATTCTGAGCTTGTCGAAGAATCTAAATAATTATAGTAAAACTTAATACATTTTACTTTTTACTGAATACAATAAAATAAAAAACACAATAAAAATGAGTACACAAACATTTGCTGAAAAAATAGCATTAGCACAAGACTTTCTTCCAATTAATGGAACCGATTATATCGAGTTTTATGTTGGTAATGCAAAACAATCTGCACATTATTACAAAACAGCTTTTGGATTTCAGGAAGTTGCGTATGCTGGCCCAGAAACTGGAGTGAGAGATAGAGCTTCTTATGTTTTACAACAAGGGAAGATTCGTTTGGTATTAACTTCTGGTTTAAAATCAGATTCTCCAATTTGTCAACATGCAATGAAACATGGTGATGGAGTTAAAATTTTAGCACTTTGGGTAGATGATGCGTACGATGCTTTTGAGCAAACAACGAAACGTGGAGGAAAACCTTATATGGAACCAACTACGATTACAGATGAGTTTGGTGAAGTAAAAATGTCTGGAATTTATACATACGGAGAAACGATTCATATGTTTATTGAGCGTAAAAATTATGAAGGTCCTTTTATGCCTGGTTATGTGAAATCTGAATCAACATATCAACCAACAGATTGCGGTTTATTGTATGTGGATCATTGCGTTGGTAATGTAGGCTGGAATCGCATGAACGAGGCGGTAGCTTGGTATCAAGATGTAATGGGATTTGTAAATATTTTATCGTTTGATGATAAGCAAATCAATACAGAATATTCAGCATTAATGTCGAAAGTGATGAGTAACGGAAATGGTTATTCAAAATTCCCTATTAATGAGCCTGCAGAAGGTCAAAAGAAATCTCAAGTTGAAGAATATTTAGATTTTTACGAAGGAGAAGGTGTGCAACATATTGCAGTTGCAACTAAGGATATTGTAAAAACTGTGACAGAACTTAAATCTCGTGGAGTTGAGTTTTTATCAGCGCCACCAGAGGCTTATTACGATATGATTCCAGAGCGCGTTGGTGAAATTGATGAGGATATTAAGAAGTTACAAGATCTAGGAATTTTGGTTGATTGTGATGAAGAAGGTTATTTGTTACAAATTTTTACGAAACCAGTCGAAGATCGTCCAACATTATTCTACGAAATTATCGAGCGTCATGGAGCGCAATCGTTTGGAGCAGGTAATTTCAAAGCATTGTTCGAAGCATTAGAAAGAGAACAAGAACGTCGAGGAAATTTATAAATAGATATTTTTTTAAAGCCATTGGATTATTTCTAATGGCTTTTTTCTTAATCAAATATTAAGTTTTGTGTAAGGAGGTTTCAAATACATTTGTTCAATAAAATGAATGTGAAAATGAACCAAATTAAAACAAAAACGATAGTTATGAATTGTGTATTACTTTCAATA
Source organism: Empedobacter sp. GD03865 (assembly GCF_029840775.1). Lineage (NCBI taxonomy): Bacteria > Pseudomonadati > Bacteroidota > Flavobacteriia > Flavobacteriales > Weeksellaceae > Empedobacter > Empedobacter sp. GD03865. The sequence goes on along the minus strand of NZ_JAOCDF010000028.1, from coordinate 30,784 downwards.
TTTTCGATAAAAGGAAATGCACAAGATACAATTCAGCAAACTAAAACCGATTCTATTCAACTTGATTCTATTCCAAAGCAAACATTTAATCCAGAAGATAAAGTTTATCATTTCAACGACAAAAAGTTGATTATTCCTGCGACTTTAATTACATACGGAAGTTTGAGTTTGGCAATTCCAGCATTGGATAATTTAAATAAATCTACTCAAAACGAAATTTTAGAAGATAAAACAAAAGGAAATAAATTTGATAATTATACACAATATTTACCTGCAGTAGCGGTTTTTGGATTGAATTTGGCTGGCGTTCAAGGGAAACATAATTTACGAGATCGTACAATAATTTTTGCAACTTCTCAAATCATCAATACAGGTTTGGTGATGGGGCTAAAACACACTGTACAAGAAGAAAGACCCGATGGTACAAACAATCTTTCTTTTCCTTCTGGACATACGGCGAATGCGTTTTCTACGGCTCAATTTATGTTTCGAGAATATCAAGATTCTAATTTTTGGTTGAGTTTGGCTGGATATCCTTTGGCAGCTTTTACAGGTGTTTATCGTGTTATCAACAATCGCCATTGGGTTGGAGATGTTGTTGCTGGAGCGGGAATAGGAATTTTATCGACGGAATTGGCGTATTGGTTATTTCCTACGATTAACAATTGGTTTTCTGCAAAGAATAAAGAGTCAAAAATAGCAACAATGGTTTTTCCTGTGTATCAAAATAATCAAGCAGGAGTTGGTTTGGTGATGAGGTTTTAATAGAATTGAGTTTTGGATAATGTAATAGCTACACTAAAAAAGCAAAATTTCAATGAATATTTCAACTAACATTCATTAGTTTTATAAAAAATCATTATCTTCAACGCTCAAAACTGCAAATAAATAAAATGAAGAATATAGAACTAACGATTCCAAAATTGGGAGAAAGTGTTGAGTCTGTACAATTAGTTCGTTTTACAAAAAACGTTGGCGATTTCATTCAAGAGGATGAGGTAATTGCCGAAGTTTCGACGGATAAAGTAGATTCTGATGTGCCTTCTACAACTGCTGGAAAGATTATTGAGTTTAGATTTAATGAAGGAGATGAAATAAAAATTGGAGAAGTTTTCGCTTTAATTGAGCCTTCAGAAACTCAACAACAATCAGCTCAAAAAACTGAAAATGTTGAAGAAAAAAAGATTGAAACTGTTACAACTTCGCAAGTTATAAATTCAATCGATACAAATCAATTTTTATCACCTTTGGTAAAAAGTATTATCCAAAAAGAAAATCTTCAATCAACAGATATTTCACAAATAAAAGGTTCTGGTCGTGATGGAAGAATTTCGAAAAATGATGTATTAAATTATATTCAAAATAAACCATTTACAACTAATAATTCAAGTAATACTTTAAATAAAAATAATATAGTTTCAAGTTCTTCTTATGGAGCGAAAGATGAAATTATTGAGATGGATAAAATGCGTCAATTGATTTCAAAACACATGAAAAAGAGTAAACAAACTTCGCCTCATGTGACGGCTTATGTAGAACCTGATGTTACGAATTTTGTGAAATGGCGCGAAGAAAATAAAGCTGCTTTTGAAGCTAAATACAAACAAAAATTGACATTTACGCCGTTAATTGTAGATTGTGTTGTTCGTGCAATTAAAGATTTTCCAATGATTAATGTATCAGTTGATGAAACTGAGACTAAAATAATCAAACACAATGAGATAAATATTGGAATTGCAACTGCTTTACCAAGTAATAATTTGATTGTTCCTGTCATTCATCAAGCCAATGAATTAAATTTAGAAGGTTTAGTAAAAGGTGTAAATTCAATTGTAGATAAAGCAAGAAATAATAAACTTTCGCCAGATGATGTTCGTGGAGGAACGTTTACAATAAGTAATGTGGGAACTTTTGGTAATTTGATGGGAACGCCAATTATCAATCAACCTGAAGTGGCAATTTTAGCGACTGGCGTGATCAAGAAAAAACCTGCGGTTTTGGAAACTGAGTTCGGAGATATTATTGTGGCGAGGCAATTTATGTATTTGTCACTTTCGTTTGATCATCGTGTGATAGACGGATCTTTGGGAGGCGTTTTCTTGAAACGAATTTCAGATTACATGGAGAATTGGGATGTTAACACGCAAATTTAATCAGAATGGAAACCACATTATCAACAACAACATTACTTAAACAAGCATACGAATTATTGGTTACTGCAAAATCTTTAACCGAATTATACGAAGAAAATAAAGCTGTAACAAGCAAATATGTACATGCAACAGCGCGTGGACATGAAGCAATTCAAATTGCAACAGGATTACAATTATTACCGCAAGATTATTTAAGTGCATATTACCGAGACGATGCAATGTTACTATCAATCGGAATTACTCCTTACGAATTGATGTTGCAATTATTGGCAAAACGCGACGATATTTTTTCTGGAGGAAGAACCTATTATTCTCATCCAAGTTTGCGCCGTGATAATATGCCGAAAATTCCGCATCAAAGTAGTGCAACAGGAATGCAAGCGATTCCAACAACGGGAATTGCGATGGGAATGCAGTACAAAGAATTAGAAGGTCTTTGCAATGAAGAAGTAAAACCAATTGCAGTTTGTTCGTTAGGAGATGCGTCTTGTACGGAAGGCGAGGTGGCAGAAGCTTTCCAAATGGCAGCGTTGAAACAATTACCAATTTTATATTTGGTTCAAGATAATGAATGGGATATTTCGGCTTCGGCAGATGAAATTCGTGCACAAGATATCGCTCATTATGCAAAAGGTTTCAATGGTTTGGAAGTTTTTGTGGTTGATGGAACGGATTTTTTAGCTTCTTATGAAACGATTCAACGTGCAATTGAAATTATTCGTACAGAACGTCGTCCGATTTTGGTTCATGCAAAAGTTCCTTTATTGAATCATCATACATCTGGCGTTCGCAAAGAATGGTACAGAGATGATTTAGAGGAAGCACAATCTCGTGATCCTTACGAAAAATTAAAGGATACATTATTAAATGAAGGTTTCGATGAAATTGATTTAATCGAAATTGAGAATAAGATAAAAGAACAAGTTCAGGCAGAATATCAAGAAGCATTAAAAGCAGAAGATCCACGTTCTGAAGATTTATATACGCATGTTTTTGCATCAACACCGATTAACGAAGAAAAAGGAAATCGTTCTCCAGAAGGAAAAGATAAAACAGTAATGGTAGATTCTGCATTATTTGCGATTCGTGAATTGATGGCAGAACATCCAGAAGCTATATTATATGGACAAGATGTAGGGTTGCGTTTGGGTGGAGTTTTTCGTGAAGCGGCAACTTTAGCAAAACAATATGGTAAAAATCGTGTATTTAATACACCAATTCAAGAAGCATTTATAATCGGATCTACAGTTGGAATGTCTGCAGTTGGCTTAAAACCAATTGTTGAGGTTCAATTTGCAGATTATATTTGGCCAGGATTGAATCAATTGTTTACAGAAGTAGCGCGTTCTAATTATTTATCAAACGGTAAATGGCCAGTTTCGATGATTTTACGTGTACCAATTGGTGCGTACGGAAGCGGAGGTCCTTATCATTCAAGTTCGGTTGAAAGTGTTTTGACGAATATCAAAGGAATTAAAATTGCGTATCCATCTACTGGAGCGGATTTGAAAGGCTTGATGAAAGCAGCATATTACGATCCAAATCCTGTGGTGATGTTAGAGCATAAAGGGTTGTATTGGAGTAAGATAAAAGGAACAGAAGATGCGGCGACGGTTGAGCCAGACGAAGATTATGTATTGCCTTTTGGTAAAGCACGTGAAGTTTTAACAGCTGAATCTTCTCAAAATCATAATTCTGTTTCAATTATTACATACGGAATGGGAGTGTATTGGGCGAAACAAGCGGCAAAAGATTTTCCTAATCAAGTCGAAATTATTGATTTAAGAACTTTAGTTCCGTTAGACGAGGAGTCAATCTTTAATAGTGTAAAAAAACACAATCGTTGTATTGTTTTGACAGAAGAAGCGAAGCAAAACTCTTTTGCACAGAGCATTGCAGGTTTAATTAATGAAGAGTGTTTTGAGTATCTAGATGCACCAATTCGTGTGTTAGGAGCGCAAGATATGCCAGCAATTCCATTAAATTCGACTTTAGAAACAGAAATGTTACCGAATGCTGAAAAATTAAAAACATTGATTAATAATGTTTTATCCTATTAAAAAGGCAATAATTAATAATAATTGTATTTTTTACACTAAAAAAACTAACAAACGTTAGTTTTTTTATTTTTTTTGATTAAATTTGTTATTATCAAAAATCAAAATCTGCAAAAATTATGATATTTAATCCCGAGATAGAACAAATGCCAATTGAAAAATTGCGCGTTCTTCAAAACGAAAGACTTCAAAACATGTTGAACAAAGTGTACAACAATGTACCTTTTTATAAAGAAGCATTTGATGCGGCTGGAATAAAACCAGAAGACATCAAAGGTGTTGAAGATCTACACAAATTACCTTTCACCAAAAAAACACATTTAAGAGAGAACTATCCGTTCGGATTATTTGCAGAACCAAAGAGCAACGTAATCCGTTTACATTGTTCAAGCGGCACAACAGGAAAACCAACTGTTGTAGGTTATACCAAAAATGACATCGAATTATTTTCAGAAGTAGTAGCACGTTCTTTAGCGGCTTCTGGATGCGAACCAGGAATGACATTACAAAATGCTTATGGTTATGGTTTGTTTACAGGAGGTTTGGGATTACATTATGGAGCAGAAAAGTTAGGAATGACAGTTGTTCCTATTTCTGGTGCAAATACTGAAAAACAAATTATGTTGTTGAAAGATTTTCAGGCTGATGCGATTTGTGCAACACCATCGTATGCATTAACAGTAGCTGAGGAAATCAAGAAAAGAGGCGAATCATTAGAAAGCTTAAATCTTAAGTTTGCTATTTTAGGATCAGAACCATGGTCAGAAGCATTACGCCAAGAAGTAGAAGGAAGTTTAAACATCAAAGCTTCTAATATCTATGGATTGAGCGAAATTATCGGACCTGGTGTATCTAATGAAGATTATGAAGAGCAAGGAACAGGATCTTACATTTGGGAAGACCACTTCTTTCCAGAGATTGTAGACGAGAAAACAGGTGAGCCTGTGCCTTATGGACAACCTGGAGTTTTAGTGATTACAACGTTAACAAAAGAAGCTTTACCATTGGTGCGTTATTGGACGGGAGATATCACAACCCTTACGTACGAATATTCTAAGAAAAGAACGCATATCAAAATGGGACCAATTATTGGTCGTGCAGATGATATGATGATTATTAGAGGTGTAAATTTCTTTCACACACAAATCGCTGATTTTATTCCAGAATTTCCAGAATTATCGCCAAATTATCAAGTAGTTTTAACAAAACCTAAAAATATGGATGCTGTAGAAGTTGGATTTGAAATTAATCCTGACTATTTTGCAAGCCAAGGTTTCACTTGTGATAATTTGAACGACGAATCTAATCATGCATGTTGCAAATTAATCTCTAATATTCACAAAAAAATTAGAGACAATATTGGATTAGGAATGAATGTTAAATTGTATCAAGTTGATGAACTTCCGAAAAGTGAAGGAGGAAAATTAAACCGAATCATCGATAACAGACATTTATAAATATATGCCTAAACAAAGTAAAAAAGAACTGATTATTCAAGAAGCTGCCTTAATCTTTAAACAAAAAGGTTATTCGGCAACATCAATGCGCGAACTGGCTGAAAAGGTTGGAATGGAAGCCGCAAGTTTATACAATCACATTCGTTCGAAAGACGAAATTTTAGAAGAGATTTGTTTTAAAGTTGCTAATCAATATGTTTCTCACATTAGCTCGATCGAAGATACAAACGAATCAAATGTTCAGAAATTGAGAGATTTAATTCAATTGCATGTCAGAATGATTATTGATGAGCCAAACGAAGTTTCTGTTGCAAATAATGATTGGAAAAATCTTTCGGATACGAAAAAGGATTTGTATAAAACAATTCGAAAAGGATACGAAAAAAGAATCGCTAATCTTATCAAAGCAGGAATTGCAGCAGGTGAATTTAAAGACTTGAATGTTTCGGTTGCTTTATTTACTTTATTATCATCATTACGTTGGATAGAATTGTGGTACAAACCTGGACGAGATATCTCACCAGAGCAATTAGAAAATGACTTAATGACACTATTAATTAACGGATTTCAAAAATAATATGGCTATAAATTTTCACCAATTACGCGTTAAAAATGTAAAAAAGGAAACACCAGATTGTGTATCCGTTACATTTGAAGTGCCAGAAGAATTAAACCAAGAATTCAAATTCAAACATGGTCAATATTTAACGTTTAAGAATTTTCACAATAACGAAGAAATTAGACGTTCTTACTCAATTTGTTCAAGTCCTTTGGATAATGAATTAAGAGTTGCTGTAAAGAAAATTGAGGATGGAATTTTCTCGACATTTGTTAACGATACAATCAAAGTTGGCGATGTTCTTGATGTAATGACTCCACAAGGAAATTTCTTTACAGAAGTACACGAAGACAACAAAAAATTATATGTAGGAATTGTGGCGGGATCTGGAATTACACCAGTACTTTCTATCATCAAAACAGTTCTACAAACAGAACCTAACAGTCAATTTGTACTGTTATATGGAAACAGAAACAAAGGTTCGATTATTTTTAAAGAAGAAATCGAAGCATTAAAAAATAGATACATGGAACGCATTAGCGTTTACAATATCTTGAGTCGTGAAACGGCTGATGCTGAGATTTTGAGTGGTCGTATTGATAAAGCAAAAATTGAATATTTCTTGCAAAATATCATCGATCCAAAAGAAGTAAGCGAAGTTTTCCTTTGTGGTCCAGAAGAAATGATTTTAAGCGGTCGTGACGCTTTTGTAGAAGCAGGAGTTGATGCAAAACATTTGCATTTCGAATTATTCTATAGTGCATCTGCAGAAGCGAAAAAGGTAGAGCGTCAAAAAGCTGTAAAACAATCAGATGATACAATGAGTAAAGTAACCATCAAATTAGATGCAACAGCTTTACAGATTGATTTGGGTTACAATGGCGATACAATCTTAGATGCGGCTTTACAAAACGGAGCTGATTTACCTTATGCTTGTAAAGGTGGTGTTTGCGCAACTTGTAAGTGTAAAGTAGAGAAGGGTGAGGTAGAAATGGACATCAACTACTCACTTGAGCCAGATGAATTAGAAAGAGGATTTGTATTAGCGTGTCAAGCGCACCCTCGTTCTGCAGAAGTCGTGGTAGATTTTGATGCCAAATAATCAACTTTAAAAACGTTTAGAAATGAGTGCAAAAGAAATTGATTTTCAAGAAATCTTCGATAATAAGATTGAAAATGAAGTTCGTATCGAACCAAAAGACTGGATGCCAGATGCATACCGTAAAACATTAATCAGACAAATCTCTCAACATGCTCACTCAGAAATTGTTGGAATGTTACCAGAAGCAAACTGGATTACAAGAGCGCCTTCGTTAAATAGAAAGAAAATTTTGTTAGCGAAAGTTCAAGACGAAGCTGGTCACGGATTATATTTATACTGTGCTGCTGAAACGTTAGGTGTTTCTCGTATTCAAACATTAAATGACTTACATTCAGGTAAAGCAAAATATTCATCAATCTTCAATTATCCAACCCTTACTTGGGCAGATATCGGAATGATTGGTTGGTTGGTAGATGGAGCTGCGATTCTGAATCAAGTTCCATTATGTAGAACTTCTTACGGACCTTATGCTCGTGCAATGGTGCGTGTTTGTAAAGAAGAATCTTTCCACCAAAGACAAGGTTATGAAGCATTAGTGGTATTATCAAAAGGAACACCAGAACAAAAAGCGATGTTGCAAGATGCAATGAATCGTTGGTGGTGGCCTACATTAATGATGTTTGGACCAAAAGACGAAGAATCATCAAACTCAGAATTATCAATGAAATGGAGAATCAAACGTTTCTCGAATGACGAATTACGTCAACGTTTCGTAGATATTTCTATTCCTCAAGCCGAATATTTAGGATTAACTATTCCAGATCCAGATCTAAAATTCAACGAAGAAACAGGGCACTACGAATTCGGAGAAATTGATTGGGAAGAATTCTGGAATGTTGTGAAAGGAAACGGTAAATGTAACAAACAACGTTTGGATGCTCGCCGTAATGCTCACAACGAAGGAGCTTGGGTTCGTGATGCAGCAACAGCTTACCACGAAAAAAGAAAACAAAGAGAATTAGAAAAAGAACAACGCAAAAACGCATAAAAAGATGGAAAATAGAGATTGGCCTTTATGGGAAGTATTCATTAGAAGTAAACAAGGGTTAGACCACAAACACGTTGGGAGCTTACATGCTGCTGATGCTACAATGGCACTAGAAAATGCACGTGATGTATATACACGTCGTTTAGAAGGTGTAAGTATTTGGGTGGTAGAATCTGCTAATATCCATGCTTCTAATCCTGATGAAGCAGAACAATTTTTTGATCCTGCAGAAGACAAAGTTTACCGTCATCCAACTTTTTATGATGTACCAGAAGAAATTAAAAACATGTAATTTATGACAAGTACAGTTTATCAAAACAATCAAAATTACATCGATTTTATCTTGCATTTAGCGGATACAAATCTAATTTTGGCGCAACGTTTATGCGAATGGTGTGGTCATGGTCCAATTTTAGAACAAGACATTGCAATGTCTAATATGGCGTTGGATTTATTAGGTCAAACTTCTAATTATTATAACTATGCGGCTGAAATGATCGGGAATGGAGCAACAGAAGATACGTTGGCAATGTTACGCGAAGAGCGTGAATACAAAAACTTATTGTTAGTTGAATTACCAAACGGACATTTCGGTGATACAGTTGCACGTCAGTTCTTTTATGATTCTTACCACGCGTTATTGTTAGAACAATTCTTGAAAGTAAAAGATCTTAAATTACAAGCTATCGCTGAAAAATCATTGAAAGAGGTAAAATATCACTTAAAATGGTCATCAGAATGGATGATTCGTTTAGGGGATGGAACACAAGAATCTCACGATAAAATTCAGGAAGCTGTAAATAATATTTTACCTTATGTAAAAGAAGCGTTTTTATTAGCGCCTTACCAAAAAGCTTTAGTTGAAGAAGGATTAATTTCAAGTCCAGAAGAATTCCAAGCGACTTGGTTAACAAATGTAAAAGCAATTTTAGACGAAGCGACAATCAAAGCTGATGTAGAAAATGCTTTTGTACAAAAAGGAGGTAAAGAAGGTGTTCATACAGAGCATTTAGGATTTATCTTAACAGATTTACAATATTTACAAAGAACTTATCCAGATTCGCAATGGTAACCGAAAAAGAAATTTGGCAATACATGGAGGAAGTCGCTGATCCAGAAATTCCTGTGATTAGTGTAATTGATCTTGGTGTTGTGCGTAAAATTGAATTAATTGACCAAGAAAGTGTCAACGTTACAATTACGCCTACGTATTCGGGATGTCCTGCTATGAGTGCAATTTCAATTTCTGTTCGTTTAAAATTAATCGAAAAAGGATTCAAAAATATCAATGTCATTAATCAGTTGAGCCCTTCGTGGTCAACTGATTGGATGACAGAAGAAGGAAAGCAAAAAATGAAGGCTTATGGAATTGCGCCTCCAACTAAAAATCCTTCGAGCGATGAGCTCTTTTCAGACGAACAAAATATCGAATGTCCACAATGTGGCTCTACAGATACCAGACTTATCAGTCAATTTGGTTCTACGGCCTGCAAAGCTATGTATCAATGCAATAGTTGCCACGAACCATTTGATTATTTCAAATGTCATCACTAAAAAATTATGGAAAATTCAACATCAATCCTATACACACAAGAGGGAGGAATTGCTACGATTACGTTGAATCGTCCTTCTGTTTTTAACAGTTTTAATCAGGAAATGATTAAATCTCTTCAACATCACTTGGATGTTGCAGCTCAAGATGTTTCTGTTCGTGCAGTGGTTTTAACTGGAACGGGAAAAGCATTCTGCGCTGGTCAAGATTTAGGAGAAGTTTTAGAAGAAAAAGAAATCGACTTCAATAAAATCGTTCAAGAAAATTACAATCCATTGGTTCTTAAAATTAGAAATATGGACAAACCAGTTGTTGCTGCTGTAAACGGTGTTGCTGCCGGTGCGGGAGCAAATTTAGCTTTGGCTTGTGACATTGTTGTTGCGAAAGAATCGACAAATTTCATTCAAGCTTTTTCTAAAATTGGTTTAATCCCAGATTGTGGAGGAACTTATTTCTTACCTCGTTTAATTGGACTTCAAAAAGCAACTGCTTTAATGATGCTTGCAGATAAAGTTTCGGCGGCTCAAGCAAAAGAAATCGGAATGATTTATGAGTTTTTCGCTGACGATATTTTCGATGCTGAAGTTGCAAAGATTGCTGATAAATTAGCCAATCTTCCAACAAAAGGTTTGGCTTATACAAAGAAATTATTGAATCAAACATTTAATAATTCAATCGAAGAACAATTAATTCAAGAAGGATTATTTCAAGCTAAATCAGGGAATACATCAGATTATCAAGAAGGTGTAGACGCATTTATCGAGAAAAGAAATCCTGTTTTTAAAGGCGAGTAAGAAATGAAAAAAATAGGAATTATTGGTGGAGGAGCAATGGGGTCTGGAATTGCACAAGTTTTTGCTCAATCTGGTCATCCAGTTGTTTTATATGACACAAATAAAGAAGCTTTAGATCGTTCAAAACAAAACTTAGCGAAGACATTCGAGAAGTTAGTGGCGAAAGAAAAATATACTGCTGAAAAAGCACAAGAAATTCAAAACAATATCGAATATGCAGATAGCTTAACCGCTTTTGCATCGATTGATTTAATGATTGAAGCAATTATTGAAAATTTAGATATTAAAAAATCAGTTTTCAAACAAGTGGAAGAACTCGTTTCTGACGAATGTATTTTAGCTTCAAACACTTCTTCATTATCAATCGCATCAATTGCATCTGCGTGTTCAAAACCAGAACGTGTTATTGGAATTCACTTTTTTAATCCTGCGCCTTTAATGGCTTTGGTAGAGATTATTCCAGCCGTACAAACGCGAGAAGGTTTAGCAGAAGAAGTAAAAGCCTTGATTCAATCTGTTGGTAAATTACCTGTAATTACGAAAGATACGCCAGGATTTATTGTAAATCGTGTAGCTCGTCCATTTTATAGCGAATCAATTCGTTTATTAGAAGAAGGTGTCGCGGATGCAGAAACAATCGATTTTGCGATGACTTCTGTTGGAGGTTTTCGTATGGGACCTTTCGAATTAATGGATTTTATTGGTCATGATGTGAATTATCGTGTAACTGAATCTGTTTTTGAATCTTTCTTTTATGATCCTCGTTTCAAACCATCTTTCTCTCAAAAACGTTTATTCGAAGCTGGATATTACGGACGTAAATCTGGTCGCGGATTCTACAATTACGCAGAAGGAGTGGAGAAAAAAGCACCATCTCAAGATCAAGCATTATTAGAAAAAATCTACAAACGCGTTTTAGTAATGTTAATCAACGAAGCAGCTGATGCTTTATTCTTAAACATTGCAAACCGTGAAGATTTAGATACAGCGATGACAAAAGGTGTAAATTATCCAAAAGGATTATTGAAATGGGCAGATGAATATGGTCTTGAAAATGTACAAAACGATCTAGATGAATTGTATAATTATTATCATGAAGATCGTTACCGTTTAAGTCCAATTATTAGAAATTTCGTCAAAGAAAACAAAACATTCTACTAAAAAATATCAAAACATGGAACCACAAAAGTTATTAAATGCAATGCTTGATCACGATAAATTTAGTGAATGGTTAGGTTTAGAAGTGATCGAAGTAAGAGAAGGATATGCAAAATTACAAGCAGCAATTCGTCCAGAAATGATGAATGGAGTAGGTTCTGTTCACGGAGGCGTTACGTTTGCGATGGCAGATTCTGCATTTGCTTTTTCGTGCAATATGTACAATAATATCTCAGTTGCTTTGGATGTTCATATTTCATTTACGAAAGCTGGACGAAATGGAGATGTTTTTACAATCGAATCGCAAGAGATTTCTTCGACAAAAAGAACAGGTATTTACGATATCAAAGTTACAAATCAAAATAATGAGTTAATTGCTTTATTTAAAGGAACTTGTTTTAGAACAGGTAAACCTTTAATTCAAGAAGATTAACGCTTTACGGTTTACGCTTAACGTGTTTCGTTTGGCTTTAACCGTTAACCATAAAACGTATAAAAATGAACCAAACATATATTATAGATGGAGTTAGAACTCCAATTGGTAAATTAAAAGGTGGATTATCTGCTGTTCGTCCAGATGATATGGGTGCAATGGTAATCGCCGAATTATTAAAAAGAAATCCGTCAATTGATCCAGCTGCATTTTACGATGTTATTTTAGGAAATGCAAACCAAGCAGGAGAGGATAACCGTAATATAGCTCGTATGTCGGCTTTATTATCTGGATTACCTTATACAGTTCCGGGAGAAACGGTAAATCGTTTATGTGCGTCTGGATTATCAGCAGCAATTGCGGCATCAAGAGCGATTCAAGTTGGTGATGCGCAATTAATGATTTCTGGTGGAGCAGAATCGATGACACGTGCACCTTTAGTTATTTCTAAATCAGCTTCTCCATTTGGTGGTGATGCGCAAATTTATGATTCAACTTTTGGTTGGCGTTTTATCAACCCTAAAATGAAAGAAATGTGGGGTGTTGATGGAATGGGAAATACAGCAGAAAACTTGGCGGAACGTGATAATATTTCACGCGAAGATCAAGATTTATTTGCGGTTTGGTCTCAACAAAAAACGGCTGCTGCGCAAACAAATGGTCGTTTAGCGAAAGAGATTGTTCCTGTAATTATTCCACAACGTAAAGGAGATGCAATCATTTTTGATACAGATGAATTCCCAAAGAATAATACAACAATGGAGATTTTATCGAAGTTACGTCCAGCTTTCAAAGCAGATGGTACAGTAACTGCGGGTAATGCTTCTGGTTTGAATGATGGTGCAGCGGCGAATATTTTAGCTTCTGAACAAGCGATTAAAGATTTTGGTTTAACACCAATGGCTCGTATTGTTTCTTCTGGTGTTGCAGGTGTTGAGCCTCGTATCATGGGAATTGGACCAGTTAATGCAACAAAAATTGCTTTAGAAAAAGCTGGTTTAACAATGAGTGATATTGAAGTCATCGAATTAAACGAAGCTTTCGCAGCGCAATCTTTAGCATGTACACGTGCATTAGGTTTAGCTGATAATGATGTTCGTATTAATCCAAATGGTGGAGCAATTGCTTTAGGACATCCACTTGGAATGTCTGGAGCGCGTATCTTAAATTCTGCGGCTTACGAATTACAAGCAACAGGAAAACGTTATGCATTGGTTACAATGTGTATCGGTTTAGGACAAGGTTACGCTGTAATTATTGAAAGAGCATAAAATAGTTATTCGAAATTCGAAGTTAGTTTTTCGAGTAATACTAATTTCGAATTTCGTTAAACGAAAAACTATATTAGAAAAATGATTTACGAATTCAAAGGATATAAACCCGTTGTTCATCCAACAGCATTTATTCATCCACAAGCGGTAGTGACAGGAAATGTGATTATAGGGAAAGATGTTTACATCGGTCCGGGTTGTGCATTGCGTGGTGATTGGGGACAAATTATTATCGAAGATAATTGTAATGTACAAGAAAATTGTACAATTCATATGTTTCCAGGAACTACTGTTCGATTAAAAGAAAAAGCACATATTGGTCACGGAGCAATTATTCATGGAGCAACAATTGGTCGCAATTGTATGGTTGGGATGAATGCAGTTGTTATGGATAATGTAATTGTAGAAGATGAATGTATCGTAGGAGCTTTAGCTTTTGTTAAAGCAGATACTCATATTCCGACAAGAAGTGTAGTTGTTGGAAATCCTGCCAAAATCGTAAAACAAGTTTCAGATCAAATGATCGAATGGAAAGATCAAGGAACTCAACAATATATGCAATTACCAGGTGATTGTCATGATAGTTTAAAACCTTGTGAACCATTAACAGAAGTTCCAGATTATTATTACGAGTCAATGGCTTCGAATTATAAAACGTGGAATGAAAGTAAGTAAAATGTAAAAAGTATTATGTAAAATGTCATACTGAACTTGTTTCAGTATCACACTTAAATTTAATGAGATTCTGAGATGAACTCAGAATGACAAAAACTTATAACTTAATACTTACGACTTATAACTAAAAAAATACACAAACAACATAAAAATGGCTAAACAATTAGAAAATTATGCTTTAGGACAATGGACAAAAGGTTCGTCTGAAGGGCAAATGTTATATAACGCCATCAATGGCGAAGAAATAGGAACTGCATCATCAGCTGGATTAGATTTCAGTGCGATGATGGATTATGCACGTACAGTTGGTGGACCAGTTTTACGTAAAATGACGTTCCAAGAAAGAGGTTTAATGTTGAAAAAATTAGCCTTATACTTAATGGATCGTAAAGAAGAATTTTACACGGTTTCTTGGGCAACAGGTGCGACTCGTGCAGATTCTTGGGTTGATATTGAAGGAGGAATTGGAAACTTATTTGCCAATGCATCTTTACGACGTCAATTCGGAGATCAACCATTTTATGTTGAAGGAGAAACGCATAAAATCTCTAAAAACGGAACATTCTTAGGTACACATATTTTAACACCAAAACGAGGTGTTGCAATTCATATTAATGCATTCAATTTCCCAGTTTGGGGAATGTTAGAAAAAGTTGCGGTTAATTTATTGGCTGGAGTTCCAGCTATTGTAAAACCTGCGACAATTACTTCTTTCTTAACGGAAACTGTTGTTCGTGCAATCATTGAATCTGGAATTTTACCTGACGGTGCTTTACAATTAATCACAGGTTCTGCAAACGGAATTTTAGATAGTGTAGAGTCAGAAGATGTTATAACTTTTACAGGTTCTGCTTGGACAGGACAAATGTTAAAAGCTCACCCAAGAATTACTTCAGAAGGTGTTCCATTCAACTTAGAAGCAGATTCTTTAAACGCTTGTGTTTTAGGAGAAGATGTACAAGTTGGATCAGCAGAATTTGATATTTTCATTAAAGAGGTTACGCGTGAAATGACAACAAAAGCAGGGCAAAAGTGTACTGCGGTTCGTCGTGCGTTAGTTCCAGCTCATTTGGTTGAGGATGTACAAATTGCTTTAGGACAACGTTTGGCAACGACTACAATTGGAGACCCAAATGTGGAAGGTGTTCGTATGGGAGCTTTGGCGGGAGCAGCGCAAGTAAAAGAAGTTCGTGAGAAAGTAGAAGAATTAGCTAAATCGCAAGAAATTATTTTTGGAAACTTAGATAATTTCGAAGTGAAAGGTGCTGATAAAAACAAAGGTTCTTTCATTTCTCCAATTTTATTTTTAAACAACGATCCATTCAATAAAACGGACGTTCACAACATCGAAGCTTTTGGACCAGTTTCTACAATTATTCCTTACCACGGAACTGCTGAAGCAATTGAGTTAGTTCGTATGGGGAAAGGATCATTAGTTTGTTCGATTGTTACTGCTGATAATGATATCGCAACAGAATTTGTATTAAACGCAGGTTCATTACACGGGCGTATTGTTATTTTAGATGCTGAATGTATCAAAGAATCAACAGGTCACGGATCACCACTTCCATTATTAGTTCACGGAGGTCCAGGTCGTGCAGGTGGAGGAGAAGAAATGGGAGGGAAGCGTGGTGTATTACACTATATGCAACGTACAGCAATCCAAGGTTCTCCAAATAAATTGACGGCAGTTACGCAACAATACCAATACGGAGCAGATTATATCGAAGAAGATAAACATCCATTCGCGAAATATTTTGAAGAAGTAAAAGTTGGTGATACATTAATCACAGCGAAACATACGATTCAACAATCAGATATTAATGCATTTGCAGCTTTATCTGGCGATAATTTCTATGCTCACGTTGATGCAACTTCTTTGGAAGGAACTATTTTTGAACGTAATGTTGCACACGGATACTATTTATTATCTAAAGCAGCTGGTTTATTCGTTTTAGCGAAAAAAGGTCCAGTTTTATTAAACTATGGTTTAGATGAATGTCGTTTTGTGAAGCCTGTATATCCAGGTTCTACAATTGGAGTGCGTTTTACGTGTAAAGAAAAAATCGATCAAGAGAAAAAAGATGAAAACGATGTGGCAAAAGGAATTGTTCGTTGGTTGGTTGATATTTACGACGAAACGGGAGAAACAGTTGGTATTGCAACAATTTTAACAATGGTTAAAAAATTAAATCAAGATTAATATAATGTGAGAATGTGGTAATTTGTTAATGAGAAGATGATTTAGAATCATTTTCAAATTGAAAAATTACGTGAAATATTTGTCATGCTGAGCATGTCGAAGCATCTCAAATTATTAATTGTTTTGATTCAAACAATTAAACATATAATGAATAATTTATTAGTTAAATTTGCTCATTACCACATTAAAAAAAATTATCAAATTAGATATGGAAGCATACGTAAAATCAGATATACAAAATGGAATTGGTACAATTGAATTCTTTCACCCGCAAAGTAATTCAATGCCAGGTTCTCAATTAAGAAATTTAGCAACAGAAATTGAAAAATTAGGAAACGATGACGAAGTAAAAGTTATTGTTTTAAAAAGTGCTGGAGATAGAACATTCTGTGCTGGTGCATCTTTTGACGAATTAATTTCAATCAAAGATCGTGAAACTGGTCTAGAATTTTTCTCAGGATTTGCACATGTTATCAACGCAATTCGCAAAGCACCAAAATTTGTTTTAGCACGTATTCAAGGTAAAGCAGTCGGAGGTGGAGTTGGAATTGCTTCGGCAGCAGATTATACTTTTGCAACAGAATTTGCGTCTGTAAAGTTATCAGAATTAGCAGTTGGTATCGGACCGTTTGTAGTTGGACCTGCTGTAGAACGTAAAGTTGGAAATTCTGCTTTTACACAAATGGCGATTAATGCAACTGAATTTCAGTCGGCTGAATGGGCGAAAGAAAAAGGTTTGTATGCAGAAGTTTATGCAAATGCAGTTGAAATGGATGAAGGCATCGATATTTTAGCTAAAAAATTAGCTAATTCAAATCCAGAAGCAATGAAACATTTGAAACGTGTTTCTTGGGAAGGAACAGAAAATTGGGATGAGTTATTAATCGAGCGTGCAAAAATTTCGGGTGAATTAGTTTTATCAGAATTTACGATTAACGCGATTAACAAATTCAAAGCAAAATAAGAATACAATATAGTTTATAAAAAAATCCACTTCAAAATGAAGTGGATTTTTTTTATAATTTAAAATACTCGTCTTTATAATATTTACTTTTCTTTACATATAAAATATCTTTTTCTGGATTGAGAATTAGATTGAAACGTTTAATCAAATCGCCACCCATAATATTTTTGTGTTGAATTTTTATTGTACTATCAAAAAATGACATTGGTACATTTTTGAATGTTTGATTTGCCAATTCGAAATTAGGTAAAATTGATTTTTTGGAAAGTATTACATTACCAGCAGCATCATTTAGTTTTGATTCTCCAATAATTTCAAATTTTTCTAATAATTTATATTCTTTTACAAAATCATCTGAAATCATCAATGCACCAGAAAAACCTGTGTGAATCATAAATTCTGTTTCAATCGGTTTTTTGTCAATAAATGGAAAAGCTTTTATATACAGTGTTTCTTGAGAATATCTCGAATTTAATTTTGTATACTTTTTTAGTTTGGTAGGAGCTTTATCATAGACATATAACTTGTTTTCATCAAAATTGATTTCGAAATATTTTCCTTCAAAAAATTTCAAACCAATTTTTCCATCACTCTCATGTCCAGATTGTTTGTCAATAAAAATTGGAATTTTGCTGAACTCTTCATTACCAAATTTAATTACATTGCTTTGACTCATTTTCATATCCGAATATCCCGCCCAAGATGTCACATTGTTTAATGTATCAGAAATCGAAATAGATTTCATTTTTTTGTAAGAATCATCGATAATCGTAATATAATCAGAGCCTGTATGTAGCATCAGTTGTACCGTATCTTTTTGATTGATGATAACTGGCACTAAAATATTATTGTATTTTGTTAATCGAAATGGAATCTCTTTTACGATATTCTGCCCGAAAATTACAATTGAAATAATAGTAAAAAGTAACGAAAATATTATCTTTTTCATTTAGTTGTATAATTTCATTAAAAGTAAACTAATTTGTAGAAATGATTAATATGCTATAATTAAAAATATTCCTTTTAAATTTGTGGTATGGGAGTAGCTGAATTATTACTAAAACGCAAACAAGAATTGATTGAAAAGAATAAAACTGAAGGTTTAGCTTTTCGAGAAGAATATAAATTGAAAGAAGGTGTAACCGAAACTGAAAGTGGATTATTGTACGAAATAATCACATTGGGCGAAGGAGTGAAGCCAACTTTATCCGATACCGTTTTGTGTCATTATCATGGAACAAATATCAAAGGTGAAGTTTTTGATAGCTCGGTTCAACGTAAGAAGCCAGCCGCTTTTCCTTTGGAAAATGTAATAAAAGGTTGGGCGGAAGGAGTACAATTAATGCCAGTTGGAAGTAAATTTAGATTTGTTGTAAAACCAGAAATTGGTTATAAAGATCGCGAAATTTCAAAAGAATTAGGACCATATTCTACCATGATTTTTGAAGTAGAATTGATGGGAATTTTATAAAATATTAAAAAGCAAAAACCTCCAAATTTTGGAGGTTTTTTTATGCTTAATTTTTTGCGTTATTGCGACGTTTTTTCTTTAAACGATTCGTTTGAACTAATTGTTTATGTTTTGGATCTTTTAATTTATCCACTAAAACTTGTAAATGATTTTCTTCTTTTTTTGCCTTTTTAGCCATTTTTTAGGTTTTTAATTTGATTCAAATTAATCATTATTCTTCAAGTAGTCAAACTTATTTATTTAATTATAAAATATTTAACGTTTATTTTTTAGGTTTGTCACTCATATAAAAAATGATTTTTCCACCATTCACAATATCAAAATGATTTAAATTGAACGAAGAGTAAGACTTTCCATTAAGTTCTATTTTTTGGATGTAAACATTCTTCTTCGATTGATTTTTCACTTCAATTTCAAATTGTTTTCCATTCTCTAAATTCAATTTAGCATGATCTACCAAAGGACTCCCAATTGTGTAATCTGTCGATCCTTGCTGAACAGGATAAAAACCTAAAGCACTAAAAATATACCACGCACTCATTTGTCCAGTATCATCATTTCCGCCCAAACCATCAGGTGTAGGTTTATATTGCATTTCCAAAATCATTCTGATTTTTTCTTGTGTTTTCCACGCTTGTCCCGCCCAATTATACAAATACGCAACATGGTGTGCCGGCTCATTTCCATGAACATAACCACCAATTATTCCTTCACGCGTAATGTCTTCTGTCTCCGCAAAATATTCGTCAGGCAAATGCATCGTAAATAATTTGTCCAATTTTGCTCCAAACTTCTTTTTTCCACCCATTGCTTCAATTAATCCATTTGGATTTTGAGGAACAAAAAAGCTAAAATTCCACGAATTTCCTTCAATAAAACCTTGTCCATGTGTATTCAATGGATCAAATTCTTTCTTGAAACTTCCATCCGCTAATCGAGGACGCATAAATCCAATCGAAACATCATAATTATTTTTCCAATTCTCAGAACGCTTCATAAATGTTTCATATACATCCATTCGATTCAATTTTTTTGCAGCTTGCGCAATCGACCAATCATCGAAAGCATATTCTAACGTATTCGAAATTGATGTACCATTTTTCTCAGCTGGAATATAACCTTTGTCGATATAATCGCCAATTCCTTCATAATCACGTTTATTTGCCGTAACAATACACGCGTCCAAAGCAGCATTTGCATCTTCGTTATAAACACCTTTTACAATCGCATCTGCAACAACTGTAACAGAATGATAGCCGCTCATACACCAGTTTTCGTTGGCATAATGCGACCAAATTGGCAACATTTTTATTGGATTTTGCTCATAATGTTTCATCATCGATTTTACCATGTCATTGTTGCGTTTTGGTTGAATGATATTGAACAACGGATGCAGTGCACGATAGGTATCCCAAAGTGAAAAAGTGGTGTAATTTGTAAAATCTTTGGCTTGATGAATTTCTTGATCCAAACCTTTGTACTGCCCATTCACATCCATATAAGTTGTCGGATTGATGAAGGTATGATACATCGCTGTATAGAAATTTATTTTATCATTTTCTGAAGCTTTAATCTGAATTCGATTCAATTCCTTGTTCCAATTTTCTTTTGCTTCGTTACGCACTTGTTCAAAATTCCAATGTGGAATTTCTGTTGTCAGATTTTCTAACGCATTGGTTTGACTGACTGGAGAAATCGCAAATTTGATTTTTACTTTTTCATCTTTTTCTGTATCAAAATCGAAATACATTTTGATCTTTTTTCCTTCGATTAATGGAAAATTCTGAGTTTCGTTCCATTTACGCCAAAAACCTTTGTAATCAACTTGTCCGTCTTCATTTTTCTGTCCATAATTTTTAAATGGTTTTGAAAAAGTCATCGCAAAATAAACCGTTCTATTTCTTGCCCAACCTCGTGTTTGTCTATAACCCGTAATCAATGTGTCATTCACCACGCGAACATACGTCCATGTATTTTTGTCATCATAATTATAAATTCCAGCATTCAAATCCAAAATAATATGCGAATCAATCGATTTTGGAAATGTATATTGATGAAAACCAACTCGAGTAGAAGCGGTCATTTCTGCCCAAATATTATAATCATCCAATTTGACTTTGTAATATCCAGTTTCGGCAGTTTCGTTTTGATGCGAAAATCGAGAACGATAACCGCTATCAGGATTTTGAGCAGTTCCGGGATTTAATTTTAATTTTCCAACGGTTGGCATAATTAAGAAATCACCCAAATCAGAATGTCCTGTTCCATTAAAATGTGTATGACTAAATCCTGTTATTGTTTTATCTTCAAAACGATAACCCGCACAATAATTATAAACTTTTGGATTGTATTTGTGATTGATAGCATAAGGAATAGAATCTGTTTCTGGGCTTAATTGAACAGCGCCAAAGGGAACAGTTGCACCAGGGAAAGTATGTCCCATTTTTTCTGTTCCAATCATGGGATTGACATATTTTACTAAATTCTGTTGCTGCGCAAAAGCAAGAGAATTGAGTGAAAGTAGAGCGATTACTAATTTTGTTTGCATCGATTTTTAAGTATTAATTTGAATAAAGTTAAACAAATCGAGCATAAAAAAAGGAAAGCTTTTTAACTTTCCTTTCGAATCTTTATTTTTTATAAAATCATTTCGGGAATTTCTCCTTCAATAATTAATTTTCCTTCAGTTGCATTTTTGATGTCTTCCACAGAAATTCCTGGTGCTCGCTCTAATAATTTGAAACCACCTTCTGGTAAAACTTCTAAAACAGCTAATTCAGTAACAATTTTTTTGACACATTTTATTCCTGTTAAAGGAAGTGTACATTCTTTTAGAAGTTTAGATTCTCCTGCTTTGTTCACATGTTGCATGGCTACAATAATATTATCAGCCGAAGCTACTAAATCCATTGCACCGCCCATTCCTTTTACCATTTTTCCAGGAATTTTCCAGTTGGCAATGTCTCCATTCTCCGAAACTTCCATTGCGCCAAGAATTGTTAAATTGATTTTTCGTGCGCGAATCATTCCGAAACTCATCGTCGAATCAAAGAAAGCTGAACCTGGTAAAGTTGTAATCGTTTGTTTACCCGCATTGATAAAATCAGGATCTTCTTCACCATCGATAGGGAAAGGTCCCATTCCTAATAATCCATTTTCTGATTGTAAAACAACATTTACATTTTCGGGAATATAATTAGCAACCAACGTTGGAATTCCGATACCTAAATTCACATAAAATCCGTCTTGTACTTCTTTTGCAATACGTTTTGCAATACCATTTTTATCTAACATTTTCTTTTATGATTTAGGTTGAACAGTTCTATTTTCGATACGTTTCTCGTATTTCGCACCTTGAATAATTCGATTGACATAAACGCCAGGCGTATGAATTTGATTTGGATCTAATTCTCCAATTTCTACCAATTCTTCCACTTCGGCAATCGTAATTTTTCCACACATAGCAGCTGGATGATTGAAATTTGCTGTTGCACCACGGAAAACTAAATTCCCCGCTGTATCACCTTTCCACGCTTTTACAATTGCAAAATCAGGCTCGAAAGCATATTCTAACAAATATTCTTTTTCGATTCCGTGAAAGGTAAATTTTCTGATTTCTTTTCCTTCAGCGACTTCAGTTCCAACTCCAGCAGGCGTAAAAATTGCAGGCATTCCATAACCAGCAGCCATTAAGCGAGTAGCTAAAGTTCCTTGCGGAATCAATTCAACCTCTAATTCACCTGAAAGCATTTGACGTTCAAATTCTGCATTTTCTCCAACATAAGAAGAAATCATTTTTTTGATTTGTCGTCCTTGTAATAATAATCCCAAACCAAAATCATCTACACCAGC
Organism: Empedobacter sp. GD03865; assembly: GCF_029840775.1. Lineage (NCBI taxonomy): Bacteria > Pseudomonadati > Bacteroidota > Flavobacteriia > Flavobacteriales > Weeksellaceae > Empedobacter > Empedobacter sp. GD03865. The sequence goes on along the minus strand of NZ_JAOCDF010000028.1, from coordinate 8,095 downwards.
ATTATTACTGATACACGTAAGATTATTGATTTTTTTGTCCACTAAACCTTGAATAAGATTTTCAGGAATTCCAGAAAGTCCAAAGCCTCCAACAGCCAGCGTCATTCCGCTTTCTACACCTTGCAGTGCTTCTTCGATGCTGTTTACTTTTTTGTTTATCATTTTTGTTGTGTTTGATCGTATAAATTCTATTGCTAAAGATAAATAAAATCGAATCATAATTCAATTAACCTACAAAAATCTTGGGTTAACCTCTAAAATTTAGTCGAATTAAGATGATAAATTATATTTGTTTCAAGATAATATGAAGTATGATAAAGTTGTGTAAAGCTGAGAATCGAAATTTATTTGAGAATAAATATATCAGAATTAATGCGTTAAATGATGATAATTCTATTTCTGATTTTGCTTTTATTGATGATGTTGCTGTGAATGGTCAAGGTACTTATCAAAAAGTAATCAAGGAAAGTGGTTATTTGATTTTGTTGCCTTTGATGAATAATATTCGTTTGAACATGAATGGTTTTAATTGGAAAATTGAAGTCAATCAATCGTTTATTTATTATTTAGACAAAGGAACCATTATCGATGTCGAAGGTGAATACAGCAACGATTATTCGTATTTCTATTCGTTATTTTTGGTAAAAGAAAAACAGCAAATTGCTAAAATGATTGTTCCAATTGATTTTGAACGAGAGAATAGATTAGAGAAAATTATTCGCCATGATTTGTTTAATGTTTTTTTAGGAAAATTTGATTTGAGAAGAGAATCAGAAATACCAATGAAAAAAGTTGAAAGAAATTGGTTAATTATTTCGTTAACAGGAATTTTTGAGATTCATAATCGTTTAATCGAATCCAGAGATTTATTGGAAATTAAGTCAGATGAACACGTAGAATTTGAATCGTTGAGCGAAAATTCTTTGTTAATGGTGATTGATTACTAATACTAAAAATACATTACAAAATGGAAAGAAAAGATTTTATAAAAAATAGTTTGGGTTTATTGGGCGCAAGTTTAATTGTTCCAAAAGTGTTGATGAGTTGCAAAGACTCTAATGTTGTAAATGATTGTGAACTATGGGCCTCTGAAACAGAAGGTCCATTTCCTACAAAAAAGCCAGAAGATTTTTTATCTAAAAATATAAAAGGTGATCGAACAGGAGTAGAGGTGACAATCAAAATTAATGTAACCAATGTTGATGAAAGTTGTCAACCCTTAATAGGCGCGATTGTTGATATTTGGCATTGTGATAAAGATGGAAATTATTCACAATATGGCGGAATGCGTATGCAACCAATCGATTATAAATCGTATAAATTTTTGAGAGGTAGACAAGTAACTGATGAAAATGGAAATGTTGAATTCAATTCTATTTTCCCAGGTTGGTACGAAAGTCGTGCAACGCATATCCATGTGCACATTTACAATGCAAATGGCGTTTCGATAAAAGTAACGCAAATTGCTTTTCCAGAAGGTGAAAATTCTGTTGTAGAAATTGTAAATTCAGCCAAAAAATATGGTTATACAAAAGGTTTGACAGGTTATACGTACAATGCGAATGACAATGTCTTTTCGGATGATACAGACGGAAATCAATTGGCAAAAGTGAGCGGAAGTTTAGAAAAAGGATATACAATTGAAGCAAATATTGTAATTTCTACAGAAAATATAGAGGAAGCAAAAGAGCCAATGGGCGGAGGGCTAGGAATGCCACCACCTTTTGATAGAAAACCAAAAGATGAAAACAATTAAAAAAGTTCAGTTTGCTTATCGTTTAGTGATTGATGCTTCGACAACGTCAATTTGGGAGAAATATGTTTTTGATGCGACGTACAAAGAGTATTATTTGCAAGAACAACTTTTTCAGCAAGAAACGTATAAGGTAGAAACTTTTCGAGAATTGTTGCGTCAAAATAAAAAAGCAACGCAATTGCATTATTTGGTGGGAATGGCGGCGATCCCATATATCGAACAATTGGAAGGAAATTTGTATCAAATCACAGATAATTTGAACAAAATCTACCTTAATTTTGTAGATTTCGAGTTGGATGTTATAAATTCTTCTAATCAAAATCATGCAAATCACAAGGTTGCGCTTACATTTTACACCAAACAATATTTCTATTTTGGAGAAGTGAACAATCATTATTTAATTTCTTCGGATGAAGAATTAAACGTAAATATTAAAACGTTGATGATTCCAAATAGACAGCATTTTTCTATTGTTTCAATTGAATTAGAAGATGAATAAAGTAAAAATTACAAAGAGAGAAATCGTTATTTTCAGCATAGTTTCAATCATTTTTATGTTGATTCCGTTTATAGCTGCGCCAAATTTTTCGAGTGATCAATCCATTTTCAAAACAGGTTTTTTCAAGCGAATGCTTTTTGAAAATATCTTATTGTTAGTGTTCTTTTTGGTGAATTATTTCGTGTTAATTCCAAAATTATATTTTCAGAAACGTTATTTTTTCTACATCGTTATTCTCATCATTTTCTTTTTTGTGGTGTATAAAGTTCCAGAATTTGCGTTTCATTTTAACAAAGTTCCACCAAAAATTCCGCCTTTTAATCGTTTTGAGTCTCGAAAACCGCCTCGTAATTTTATGATGTGGAGCCCGAAAATTATTATGTTTTCGATGATGGCGATTGTTTCGCTTTTTATTCGACAAAATAAACGTTTTCAGGAAATGAAAAATGAAAAACAATTGTCTGAAATTGCTTATTTAAGAGCACAAATCAATCCACATTTTTTGTTCAATACGTTGAATAATATTTATGCTTTAACGCTTCAAAAGTCAGATTCTGCTTCGGATGCGGTGATGAAATTATCCAAAATGATGCGATTTGTAGTTTCAGATTCTTCCAAAGATTTTGTGCCTTTGCAACAAGATTTAGATTATATAAAGAATTATATTGAGTTGCAAAAATTGAGATTAACGAACAAAGAATCTGTTATTTTTGAGGTCGAAGGAAATTCTGCAGATTTAAGAATTTCGCCATTAATTTTAATTAATTTTATCGAAAATGCATTTAAATATGGTGTGATTGATGAAGCTTCGGAACCTGTCATTATTTCGATAAAAGTTGAGCAACAAACACTATTTTTGAACGTAGAAAATACCATTTCGAAAGAGGTAACTCCTGAAACTGAAAAAAGTGAAATTGGTTTGAAGAATACGAAAAAGAGGTTAGATTATTTTTATACAAATCATTATAAATTAACTATTAATAATGATTTATCTAAATTTATTGTTGAACTAAAAATTTTCTTGAATGATTAAAGTAATTGCGATAGATGACGAGCCTTTAGCATTAATGGTAATCGAAAATTATTGTTCGAGAAATGAACATGTCGAGTTAGTGAAAACATTCTCAAATTTGAAAGATGCACAGAAATATATCAATCAATTTCCAATCGATTTGATGTTTTTGGATATTCAGATTTCGCGTACGAATGGAATGGAATTTTACAAAAATTTAGAAAAGAAAATTCCTGTTATTTTTACTACGGCTTTTGCAGAATATGCGGTTGATGGTTTTAATGTTGCGGCGATAGATTATTTGTTGAAACCGATAGATTACGATAGATTTGAAGAAGCAGTGAATAAAGCAGTGTTGATTTTGGTGGATAAAAAACTGAATGAAGACAAAGATTTTTTGACGATTAGAGCCGATTATAAATTGAATAAAATTGCCTACGATGAAATTGATTTTATTGAAGGTTTGGACGATTATGTAAAAATTCATCTCGCAAACGGAAAACGAATTACTGCTCGAATATCGATGAAATCTATCTTAGAAAAACTGCCCGATCAACTTTTTGTCCGAGTTCATCGATCTTATATCGTTTCGATAAAAAAAGTGAAATCAATTCAAAATAAAGTCTTATATTTGAAAGACGAAGAAATTCCGATTGGTGAAACGTATAAAAATGTCATTCTAGAATTTTTCAAAATTTAAGAGGTTAAGAAAATGGAAAAAAAAGTGATTAGTCGATTTATCGTAAACATTTTTTTTTCCAATTTTTTTTTAATTCTACTTTCTATCGTGCTCAATATAGAGACGAATATCAAAATTGGTTTACCGTTTAATTCAATTGCGTATTACGCTTTTATTAGCACCATTACCGTATTGTTTTATTTGTATGCCTACAGAATTCCAAAATCTTTAAAATCATCAAGTAATCCAAGAACTCAGTTTTACATTACTCATCGTAAATCTGTTTGTATTTATACCGCTATTTTAGCCGTAATCGCTTTAGTTTCTGGAATTATTTTAGCACTAAATTGTTTACCGAATTACGAAATATTAACTTGGAAATGGTTGGCTGTCTTATTTTTTACAGCAATTTTATCCTTTGGATACTATGATTTTAAATTCGGAATTTCGTTACGTAGAACAATGTTGTTAAAACCGTTTTTAATTAGCTGGACTTGGGCAATTACAACCGTTTTTTTACCAGTTTTATTTTTGATGTTGAAGAATGAAACACATTATGTCATAGATGCAAAATTCTATTTTCTATTTTCTCAAACCTTTATGTATTGCGTTGTGAATGCGATTCTGTTTGATTTGAAAGATTATGAAGATGACAGTAACCGAAACTTAAAAACCTTTGTTGTAAAATATGGTTATCATTTTACATTAAACCGGATTATTTTGCCCTTAATATTTCTAGGATTTTTGAGCTTTGTTATTTTTGGAATATGGTATGGATTGCCGTTTCATCGCATTTTGTTCATGTTAATTCCAATTGTTTGTTTAGCTATTTTTGCATTTAAACTCAATCGTCCAAAAGCAATTTTATATTATTTAATTGCGATAGATGGAATGATTTTGTTGAAAGCAATTTGTGGAATTTTAAGCGTAATTTTATTCGAATAATGAATTACAATTTTATTGCGCCATATTATCATTCGTTGAGCCAGTTGATTTTTTTGAATCGTCAACATCAAGCTCATTTTGTGATTTTAAAACATTTGAAAGAGAATGATAAAATCTTGTGGGTTGGAGGAGGAGCGGGAAAATTTATCGCTGAAATAGAAAAGTTAAATCTAAAATTGGATATAGATTATGTTGATTTTTCTTCGAAAATGATTGATTTAGCGAAAAAAGAAAAAACGTCGAACTTAAATATAAATTTTATTGTTGCGGATATTTTTGATTTCGAAACGGATAAAAAATATGATGTTGTGATGACTACTTTTTTGTTTGATCATTTTAATCAATCCAAAGCAGAAGAATTATTTAGTCAATTAAATTCGTATTTGAAAGTAGGAGGTTTGTGGTTTTATGTTGATTTTGTACAAAATCAGAAAGGTTGGCAAAAAAGTGTAACGAATGTGATGTTGAGCTTTTTTAGAATTGTTATTGGTTTGGATATTTCTCAATTACCACAAATGAAGCAAAGTTTTATGTCGTATTTTAAAATCGTCGAACAAAAACTCTTTTTCAAGAAATATATAGAGAGTATTGTTTATCAGAAGAAATAAAAAAAGCGATTCAATTTATTGAATCGCTTTCATTTTACATATAATCGGTGTCTAATTTACCTTTTTTGAATTGAATGATATTCAGTTTATTCATTGCCCAAATGCATGGATACATCGGATCAAATTCCCATTTCTTAACTGCGAAATTAGGACGTCCACCAAATTTATGGTGATTATTATGTAAACATTCTCCCCACATTAACCAGTCAATCGGCATTAAGTTTGTCGAAGTATCTCCAACATCATAATTACGGTAACCTAATTTGTGTGAAAACCAGTTGATGATTACACCATGTAGTGGACTCATTAAAACTTGCATTGGAATGAATACAAAATACGTCCAAAGTGGAGCATCAACAGCAACATAAATTAATATGTAAATGATTACCCAAGCTAAACGTACAGCATTATTTCCTGCAAATCTATCCCAAGAACGCCAAGAAGGAACGCCTTTTTTGAATTTTTCTAAAACTTGTGTTTTATCGTGGTCAATTTCGTTGTAAACAATACGCGTTCTCCACATCATCGCAAAGAAATTTGGATCATATTGTGGCGAATGTGGATCTTTTTCTGTGTCTGCATACGCATGGTGATGTCTGTGCATAACCCCGTATGTGTAGGGACTTAGATAAGATGAACCTTGAAAAATCCACGCTAAAACGTGAAAGATTTTTTCCCAAGCTCTTGACATCGTAAACATTGCATGTGATGCATATCGGTGATGAAAAAAAGTTTGGAAAAATAAAGAAGCATACCAATGTATAACAAAGATAATGATTACTGCTGTCATTACTAATTTTAAATTTTTACAAATATAATCCTTAGGATTGTGAATTCCACTAATTAAAATCATAGAACTCATAAAATTATTGATTATTTATAATGAAAAAATTTAATTTTTAATAGACTTTAATCAAATAAATTATCCATTTGTTAGTAAGGTTTTTACGTGTAAATGTTTAATACTAAATGCATTGATTAAATAAATGTTAAAGTTACACACCTAAATAAGCAATTATTTCTCTTGCAATTGCTGCACCAGCTCTATTTGCACCCATTGAATGGGCAAGCCTTCTCTCACACGTTTATCTACAATTGCTACGGCTTCTTGTCCTAATTCTTCGGTGAATTTGTTATTTCTAAAATCGAATGATCTTCTTTTTACCTATGTTGTATAGGTAGCTTTTGAGATTTCGTCTAATAATTGAACGGCTTCTAATCACAACGATATCAACTTTGTAAAATAGTTCTGAATGATTCATTTTATAAAGCTAATTAAAAATATTTGTAAAGTCATGTGAAGAAATCGTTTTATTTGGTTTTCTTCTGAATGCGATATGTAAATTGTGAAACTTTACATCCCCAAAGTTTTAGAGTTTGAATTGCTTGTAAATGATTATCTTTTTCTTTTACAATTAATTGATCGGTAAATGAAGATATAAATTGAGCCCAATAATTGTGTTTAGCATCATTCAATAAAAAGTAGAAACCAGCATCTCCAAATTGTTTTCCGCTCGAATCTAAAATCAATTCATTCTCATGACTGACTCTAGGACTCATAATAACTGTTGCATTGCCTTTTGGTAAAGGAAAAACAGCTTTGATACAGGTTTTGGCAGAAGGAAGTTAATGTCTCAAACCATTTATTTTATTTGTTTTCAAAGGGAAAAGCATTAATTTAAAGGCTTGAAAATAGCTAAGCTTTGCGATATGATAAGAGAAAATATTCATCTATGCAAAATACTATTTTAAAAATGAAAAGATGAAGTTGTCATTAAATATTTTGAAAGGAATTTCAAGAAAATTAAATATCAATATATAATGTTCTCTTTACTTAGTTGAGGTAGTTTTTATATTTAATCACTGTTTATAAAAAGATGAAATAATTAGAAACTTTTAATTTGATTGACAATAATTTGTACTGAGCTAAAGTACAAATAGAAACTTGTTCAAGTCATGATCCTACTTACTATATCATAGGAACTAATCTGTTATTTCCAATTTAAAGTTAATAAAGAGAGGTTCTGTAAATAGAAGTTTATGTTATCTCTATTTTAATTTGTCTAAAATTCTATTTAATCTAAAAAAATAATTCAGGATAATTATATTTTTATTCAATATTAATTATATAAAAAATAAGCATATAATTAGTATTTTAATAAACTAAAGCTATTTATTTTTTGTAACATTAAATAAAATGCATTATTTTTTATTTTAGGTTATTGTATTTTTTATTTTCTATAACTTTGTAAATATTGGTTAATAAAAAATTTATGAAAAAAATTTTACTTGCTATAGCATTTGCTGCACCTTCAGTATTTGTTTTAGCTCAAGTAGGGATTGGTACTAATGATCCTAAAGCGACATTAGATGTTACAGCAGTTAATTCAACAGGAACTTTAGAAACTGTAGAAGGTGTTTTAATTCCAAGAGTTGATAGAGAGAGAGCACAATCGATGCTTAATGTAGATAAGTCTACAATGGTTTTTATTAATAATATTAGTACAGGGTCTCAAACAGGCACAGCTATTAATATAAATGCAGAAGGTTTTTATTATTTTGATGGATTGGTATGGGTAAAACTATCATCAGGAAA
>NZ_JAOCDF010000027.1:0-48393 GCF_029840775.1 Empedobacter sp. GD03865 | reverse complement strand
AAAAGACATTATATTTTTTTATACAAAATGATTTTGTTTTTATACAAAAACCCGCAATTCTTCGGTTTTGTATAAAATACGCATTGGTTCGTATAAATTTGAATTTGGGACTAATTTTTTGCTTTTTATTTACGTCGAAAAATTAGTAATATGTCGCATGCAAAAGTGTTAAAATTATATAATCTTATAGACGAAACTTCGTTATCTGAAGAACAACTTGAATGTAAAATTATTCAAATAGTTGATCTTATTCGATTTATAGAAATTTACAATGATTCTATTTTGATCAAAGATTTTTTGAAATACAATTGTAGCATTATTTCCCATGAAAACAAATCAATCGGAATTGTGTTTTGTGAGCAACTCGAAGAAATTGAATCGCTTATCGCCACACAAAAACTTTTGATGATAAAGGAAAAAGAATTTCTGAATGAATTATGGATTGTTTTTGTTAAAGATTATCAACAATCAATTAATATTGAAAGTATTAGCAATGATCGTAAACTCAATCTTTTTGACAAGATTTTTAATTTCAATTTTTATAAACAAACAATTTTACAAGCCAGATAATAGCCATGAAATTAATTAAAACGTCAACAATATTATTTTGTCTTCTAACAAATGTTACCAATGTATATGGGCAAGACAATAAGGAAATAAAAGAACAAGATAGTATTTCCAAAAAAGCCTATATATATTTGACGCAACAATTTTCTGTTCCAAGACCATTGAATGTAGAATACACTTATGCCACGCCAACAAAATTTACTTCGAAAACGGATGGGAACAAAACTGATGGTAATCGAATTAATCATTATTCACAACTGAATATCAGTACAAATATCAATATTTTGAAAAAAAAGAATTGGATTCTTAGTACGACTCTTGGTTATAAGAATACCAATATGGATATAGAATTTGCTGAACCAACGTTTCAAGAAACAAAAAATGTAGATATTAATGCACATTATCTCTATGAATCCTTGAATTTGGCTTATAGTACAAAACTTTTTAACAAGCCTACTTTTCTAAGTTCTAGTCTTATTTTTGATGGTAGCGACAAATATTTTGGTCGAGTAAAAGGACTTGTAACAGGAAATATTTTATTAAAATCTACAGATCGAACTAAAATATTAGTAGGATTAGGATTGAACATTGATGAAGGTACTAAAACACCTGTAATTCCAATGTTTACCTTACAACATAGATTTAATAATGACTTTTTTGCAGATATTATTTTACCAAAACAAATTCTTTTCAGAATGCATCCTTTCAAAAATTCTCGATTATCAATAGGAACTGAATTGGAAGCAAACACGTTTTATTTATATCATTTGAATCCCAATAATTTATCTGAAAAATACGAATACAGACAAGTCGATTTAAATAATGGATTGAAGTACGAATATTTATTAAAACACAACTTTATTATCACTGCCAAAACAGGAGTAAAAACGCTAATTACAAACGGTTTATTTAATAAAAAAGACACGTTTGATGACAAGTTTTTCTCTTCGACACAAGATCCTTCGTTTTATTTTAATGTAGGACTTTCTTATAATCCTTTTGTAAAAAAGCGAAAATAAATCAGTTATTGTCTCCCCAAAAAAAGCCTTACAATAAGTATCGAAAGGCTTTTTAAATCTATCAACTATTAACTACTTGGGTAGTTATTACCTTTTGCAATGTTGCGAAATAAGACGATTTCTTTTAAGATAAATACAGGGATTTGTTCGTTAAGAATTCAAAAATATTAAGATGGTTAAAGTGATTACTATAATTAAAATAGAAACAATAACGACATCTTTATAATTGATTGTTTTCGAACCAAATCCAACTTTCTTTGATTTACTTATCTTTTTAGATTGCATCAGAAGGATTTTTTAGTTAATACAAATATAGATTATAAATTTAATTGAATAACTTATTTGTAATTAAATAATTGTAAAAATTACAATGTAATTATAAGGTAAATTATAACAAACAAAAAACCTCAAGCGATTCACTTGAGGTTTTGTTATTTTTCTGCTTCTATAACGTTATTTAAGCTATTCTTTTGATTTTTTTGACGCTCTTTTTCTTCGTCAGATAATTTATCTTCAAGATTCTTTTTCACATCATTCAGCATATCTTTGAATTTTTCGGGCTGCATCATATAATATTTGTAGCTCTCAGAAAATTGATGAAACGTGATATCATAACTTTTCATAATATCTACGGCATCTTTTGCTAAATCGATACTTTGATCTTGGTTTTGAGTAGGAAACATCTGTAAACCTTGTTGACTAATGTATAAATCTGTAAGAATATCAATCATTTCAGATTTACCGATGAGATCTTTTGGTTTGTCGTAATTTTTTGGTGCGCAACTAAAAATACTCAAAAAAATCAGTGATAGAAAGATCAGGTTTTTCATAATTTACCAAATATTTTTCTTAATCGTAACGAAATTACACCAAAAACAGCTTCTCCAATAATATCAGAACTAATTTTTGATTCGCCTAAAGTTCTGTCTGTAAAAATAATAGGAACTTCTTTTAGCTTAAATTTCTTAATCCACGTTTTATACTTCATTTCAATCTGAAAACCATACCCTTTGAACTGTATTTTATCCAAATCCAAAGATTTCAACACGTTTGCTTTATAACCAACAAAACCAGCTGTTGCGTCATGTACAGGTAATCGCGTGATGATGCTCACATATTTCGACGCAAAATATGACAATAAAACTCTGTTCATTGGCCAATTCACAACATTTACACCATTAGAATAGCGTGAGCCAATTGCTAAATCGGCACCATCTGCTAATGCTTGGTATAAGCGAGGTAAATCATTTGGATTGTGTGAAAAATCGGCATCCATTTCGAAAATATATTCGTAATTATTTGCCAAAGCCCATTTAAATCCATGTACATAAGCGCGTCCTAAACCATCTTTTGTGGTACGAATTTCTAAATGCAAACGTCCATTAAATTCAGGAATCAAGCGTTTTACAATATCATTCGTTCCATCTGGAGAACTGTCGTCAACAATAAGCACATCAAATGCTCCGTCAGCAGCCAAAGCTGCACGAATAATGGCTTCTATGTTTTCTTTTTCGTTGTAGGTCGGGATAATAACTAATTTGTCCGACATAAATATTATTTTGTGGGCATAAAGATAGTTATAAGATTGTTAGTCTTTTGTATTTTTGAAAAAATTATGAAAACAAACGATTTAATCTCGATAGGAAAAAATACACTTGGCAATGATACTGTTCTTATTGCTTTGACGGTGTGTTTGTTATTGGTTTGTGCAGCAAAATACTTGTTTGCGAAAAATTTCAAAACGCTTGATAATAAAACCGAATACATGAGTTTTACGGATGATAATACGACATTATTTAGTTTTATTGTCAATGGTGTGACGGTTTTGTTGATAAGTTTGTTGTTGGTTTCGTATTTTGATATCACGTATAATCATATTCCAAATTTTAAGTTTTATTATCTTTCACGTGTCGGAATTACCTTTGGTGTAATCAGTTTGATTATGCTTTTTAGGTTGATGATTGAGGTGGTTTTCTATCGTGTTTTCTATGAATCTAGTTCTGTTTCATATTTTATGAAAAGTTCGAGTTTTGTCAATGCAAAAAATGTTTTACTCTTACTTATTATTTGTTTTTTGTTTTTTTACACACAAATTAACAAAGATTACTTGATGGTGATTGGCTTTATTTTGTTGTTTTTGAATAGAATATTCGAAATTTATCATATATACGCAAAACAAATAAGTGACAATAAATCAGTTTGGTATTATAATATTTTGTACCTTTGCACCCTAGAAATTTTACCTATAATGGTATTAGCAAAACTATTAATTGTAGGTAAAGTAATCTAAAATTACTATGAAAGTTAAATCAATATTAGTATCTCAACCTAAGCCTCAGGCAGAAAACTCGCCATACTACGAGATTGAAAAAAGAAATAAAATCAAAATTGATTTTAGACCATTTATCCAAGTTGTCGGAATAGACGCTAAAGAAGTAAGACAACAAAAAATTGACTTTAGCAAAGTGACTGCTGTAATTTTTACAAGTAGAAACGCTATTGATCATTTTTTTCGTTTAGCAGAAGAAATGCGCTTTACTGTTCCTGACTCTATGAAATATTTTTGCGAATCAGAAGCAATTGCATTCTATTTACAGAAATACATTGTTTACAGAAAACGTAAAATTTATATTGGAGAAAAAGTTTTTGCGGATATGGTGCCTTTATTTAAAAAGCACAAAGACGAAAACTTCTTATTACCAGCATCTGATGTTTTAAAACCAAATGTTCCTACTTTATTAGATAGTTTAGGATTAACTTGGCAAAAAGCAACTTTGTTTAGAACTGTATCGAGTGATTTATCTGATTTGTCTGATGTAAAATACGATATTTTAGTATTCTTTACACCTTCAGGAATCAAATCATTATTTGAAAATTTCCCAGATTTCGTGCAAGAAAATACAAGAATTGCCGTTTTCGGAAAATCGACAGTAGATCAAGCAAAAGAGATGGGATTACGTGTAGACATTGAGGTGCCAACACCACAAACGCCTTCAATGACAATGGCGTTAGATAAATACGTGAAAGAAGCAAATAAATCAAAATAATATTCGCTTTACCCTTCTCTCTAATTAAAAAATATGTAAATTAAAGAGATGGAAAAAAGATGGGAAATAAAAGAACAGCCCAATACTGAAGTTGTTAAGGATTTAAGAGAATCGCTTAACATATCTGAGGTGCTTGCTATTTTATTAGTCCAACGTGGAATTACGAATTTTGCTCAAGCCAAATCGTATTTTAATCCATCCTTAGACGAATTGCATGATCCTTTTTTGATGAAAGGAATGTCTGATGCGGTTTCACGTATCAAAAATGCAATTGATGATGAAGAAAATATCTTAATATTTGGAGACTACGATGTAGATGGAACGACAGCTGTAACTTTGTTTTACGAATTTCTGACTTCTATCTACTCGAAAGTCTTTTTTTATATTCCAGACCGAAATAATGAAGGTTATGGAATCTCTCAACAAAGTATAGAATTCGCTGTACAAAATAATATTTCACTTGTTATTGCTTTAGACTGTGGGATTAAAGCACACGAAGAAATAAAATATGCACAATCAAAAGGCATAGATTATATTATTTGTGATCACCATTTACCAGATCGTTCTGTGCCAAAAGCGTACGCTGTTTTAGATCCGAAACAAAAAGGTTGTCGCTATCCTTACAAAGATTTGAGCGGTTGTGGTGTTGGGTTTAAATTGGTGCAAGCTTATACCGAGAAATTTAATCTTCCGAAAGAAAATCTTTTATCTCTTTTAGATTTAGTTGCAGTAAGTATTGCGGCTGATATTGTTCCGATTACAGGAGAAAATCGTGTGCTGGCTTATGCCGGCTTGAAACGATTAAATTCAGAACCTCGTTTAGCTTTTCAGCAATTAATTCCGACTAATATTAAAAATAATGTCAATATTTCGAATGTTGTTTTTTCTATTGCGCCAAAAATTAATGCTGCAGGTCGTATAAAACACGGTTCGGAAGCGGTTCGTTTTATGTTGAGTACAGATGAAGAGGATTGCCGTAAATATTTGAATGATATAAATTCATTAAATAATGAACGCAAAACCTTGGATCTTGATATGACACATGATGCACTTTTTCAACTGGATCAAATTAATACCAAAGAAAAATATTCGACCATTGTTTACGATGCTTCTTGGAATAAAGGAGTAATCGGAATTGTTGCTTCTCGTTTGGTCGATTTGTATTATAAACCAACCATTGTTTGCACGAAGAATAATGAAGGCGAAATTGTATGTTCGGCTCGCTCTATTCAAGAGTTTGACATACATTCGGCAATCGAAAAAAACAAAGATTTGTTAACACAGTTTGGTGGACATATGGCTGCTGCTGGTTTGGCAATGAAAGAAGAAAACTTTGAAGAATTCAAGATTAGATTTGATCAAACAGTGAAAGAAATGTCGAATGGAAAACATTTTACGCCATCAATTTTGATCGATAAAGAGATTTCTTTTAAGGATATGACACGTTCTTTCTTGGAATCGGTGATGCGAATGGCGCCTTTTGGACCAGATAATATGAATCCTGTTTTTATTTCGAAGGATTTATTAGCAACGGATTTCCGATTAGTTGGTAAAGAACACGCGCGTTTGTACGTACATCAGCGAGATACACGTATTACGTTTCCTGCAATTGGTTTCAAATTAGGGAAATTTGGACCAAAATTAGAGAAAGGACAATCGTTTGATATGGTTTACACAATCGGAATGAATTATTGGCAAGGAAAAGGAACTTGGCAATTGAATATCAAAGATATTCGCTTCAACGATTAATGATGTCCTTCTATAACCAAAACCATTTCACCTTTTAAATTTCTTTTTTCAGCTATTTCGGCTAATTCAGTTAATGTTCCGCGTAAAGTTTCTTCAAATTTTTTCGAGATTTCGCGTGATAAACTTGCTTTGCGTTCAGCTCCAAAAGCTTCGGCTAAATCTTTTAATGTGCGTCCAATTTTATGTGGAGATTCGTAGAAAATCATCGTTTTCTTTTCTTCTACTAATGAATCTAATTTCGATTTTCGACCTTTTTTCACAGGTAAAAATCCAACAAAAGTAAATTCATTATTTGGTAATCCAGAAACAACTAATGCAGGAACAAAAGCGGTTGCACCTGGTAAACATTCGATTACGATATTATTTGCTACACATTCTTTTGCTAATAAATAACCTGGATCAGAAATACCTGGAGTTCCGGCATCAGTAATAATCGAAATGATTTGACCATCTTTTAGCTGACGAATAATATCTTCAGTTGCTTGATGCTCATTGTGCATATGGTAGCTACGCATTGGAGTAGAAATTTCGAAATGTTTCAGTAAAATACCACTATTTCGCGTGTCTTCTGCCAAAATCACATCCGATTCTTTTAGCACATCAACCGCTCTAAATGTCATATCTCCCAAATTTCCGATTGGCGTCGGAACCAAATATAATTTTCCACTCATGCGACAAAGTTACAAAGTAATTTCAAAAGAAAAAGCCAGCAAATTAGCTGGCTTCCTATATTATTTCAAAATATCTGCTAAATCTGCAATATCTTCAGCCGAAACTTTGTCCAAAATTTTGTCTAAATCTGTTCTAGGAATATCTAATTTCGAATCGATAACCAATACATTTCGTAAACCGTTAATTCCAAAAATCATTTTCTTAACTCGTCCGCCATCTTCTTGTAATGAAATGTTCAAACGGCTGTCTTTCGCTTTGAATTTGACTAAGTTCTCATATTTTTCACCACGCATAGATGACTGCAAATCATTCATGATTCTTTTTTGCTTTCCTTGTCCAGCATCTGAAACAACAAAAACTTTAGCCGATTTTAAATAATTAAATAAATCTGTTCCACCAGCTTTTCCAGCTAATTTCAACGCAAAAGAAGGTAAAGGAATTACAGTAGATTGATTATCATATTTTTTGTAGAATTCTTGCATGTTGCTTGTTGTACCGCAAGATTGCAATGTTAACAATACTGCTATAAAAGATAAACCGATTATTTTTTTCATTGTTCTTGTGTTTATAAATTAGAAAAAGCTATTACAACTCTCGTACCGAAAATTATTAATTTTTAGGATTGTTGAATTTTTAGGTAGGAAAAAATCATTTCTAAAATCGATGAATCATCCAAACCAACGATTTCTTCTAATTCGGTAATCGAAGCGTGTTCGATAAATTCGTCTGGATAACCGTTGATTGTAATATTTCCTTTGTAATGTATTGAATTCAGAAACTCTAAAATTCCACTTCCAAAACCTCCTTTTTTAATCCCATCTTCAAAAGTTAGTATGGTAGAATATTTCAACGAAATAGCTTTTAAACGAGATTCATCTAAAGGTTTGATAAAAGGAAAATCAATCAAAGCAACTTTATCTTGAAGATGATTTTGGATGATAATTTCTTCGATTCGAGAACTAATCAATCCAGTCGAAAGAATTGCTAATTGATTTCCTTCAAAAATAATTTCAGATTGACCGATTTCTATTTTTTTGACTTTAGAATTGCTTGTTTGGATATTATTTTTTGGATAACGAATAGCAAATGGTTGAGTTGTAAACTGCGCTGTGTACAATAGATTTTTGAAATCTTTTTCGTTTCGAGGCGAAGACACAATCATATTCGGAATTTCGCGCAAATATGCAATATCAAAATAACCATGATGCGTCGCGCCATCTGTACCAACGAATCCTGCACGATCAATACAAAATACAACAGGTAGATTCTGTAACGCTACATCGTGAATGACTTGGTCGTACGCACGTTGTAAAAATGTCGAATAAATCACACAATACGGAATGGTATTTTGCGTCGCCAGACCAGCTGCAAACGTCACCGCATGTTGTTCTGCAATCCCGACATCAAAAACACGTTCAGGGAAATCTTGATGACATTTTACTAAATTGCTTCCTGTTAACATAGCAGGCGTTATGGTTACAATTTGTGAATTATTTTCAAGTAATTGATGCATGGTTTTTCCAAAAACATCTTGATACGATTTTTCTTTTTTCTTCGATTTTATTTCACCCGTTTCTTTATCGAACAAACCAGGAGCATGCCATTTTACTTGATCGATTTCGGCTTGTTCGTAACCTTTTCCTTTTGTTGTTTTGATGTGTAAAACTTTTGGACCTCTGATTGAATCAGCTTTATTGAAAGCATTCAGTAATTCATCAAAGTTGTGCCCATCAATTGTTCCGATGAAATTTAAACCAAAATTGGTAAAGATATTTTCGGATTGATTTTCTAATGATTTAAAATGTTTTTTCAAACCACCAACCGAAGGATCAATTCCGATATCATTATCATTCAAAATCACTAAAACATCCAAATCTGTCGATCCAAGGTGATTCAATGCTTCTAAACTCATTCCAGAAGTAATTGATGCGTCACCAATAATTGCAATATGTTTTCTATTGATTTGATTGATTTTATCTGCTGTTGCCATCCCAACAATTGCTGAAATAGATGTAGAAGAATGTCCCGTTCCAAATGTATCAAACTCACTTTCTGTACGCGTTGGAAAACCAGAAATACCATCTTTCTGACGAAGAGAATCGAAAATTTGTTGACGACCAGTCAAAATTTTATGTGGATAACATTGATGACCTACATCCCAAATCAACAAATCTTTAGGTGTATTGTAGTGATAATGTAATGCAATCGTTAATTCAATCACACCCAAACTAGCACCTAAATGTCCTGGTTTTACACTCAAAGTATCCAAAATAAACTCGCGCATCTCGTGAGCTAAAGCAGTTAATTGAGACGCTTCAAAAGTCCTAAGTTCCTTAGGATGATTGATTTTTGAAAGTAGATTATCCATTATTCTTTTACAAAATTACATTTTTCTGAGGAATTTTCCGTACCTTTGCATGTTACAAAATTTAATGTAACATGTTCCAAATAGGAAAAACCCTTGTATCTGAAGAACTACTAAATGAAGATTTTGTTTGTAATCTGAACAAATGTAAAGGGATTTGTTGTGTAGAAGGTGACGCAGGAGCGCCTTTGAATGATGACGAACTAATTGTATTAGACGATATTTATGAAGATGTAAAACCTTATTTGCGTCCAGAAGGAATTGCGGTGATTGAGCAAGAAGGTAAGTACACAATGGATACTGACGGCGATTGGGTAACTCCATTAGTCAATAATCGTGAATGTGCCTATTTAGTTTTCGAAGAAAATGGTTTTTCAAAATGCGGTATTGAAAAAGCATACGAAGATGGAAAGGTCGATTACAAAAAACCAATTTCTTGTCATTTATATCCAGTTCGTGTTAAGGAATATTCAAATTTCACTTCTGTGAACTATGATGTATGGGATATCTGCTCAGATGCTTGTACCTTAGGAAAAGAATTGAAAGTGAATGTTGCAACATTTGCAAAAGATTCGTTGGTCCGAAAATTTGGACAAGAATGGTACGATGAATTAATGGCCATTCAACAAGAATTAAACAACCAAAAAAAGTAAAAAAAAAATTATTATGTCAATAACAAGAGCAAGAAGATCTACTGACGCTATTGAAAGATTATATATCTCTATGCGTCATTTATTTCATAGAGGAGTGTACCGTCCATCTGGTGCACCTGGAAAAATATTAAGAAATTTATTATTCGAAATTAATCCTGAAATCTACGGGTCAATGACAGATCCAAACAAAGTAGAATTAAGTGGGTTGATGTACGTTTTAGATCGTTTACCAGAAGGAATTGTAGAAACGCCATATGTGTCTTTTACATCTGACGAAGGTTATGATCGTTCTATTTTTACACCAATTATTCCTGCAAAACGTCGTCGTTTTTGCTATAGAATTGATGATGACCAGATGAATATCGAAATTTCTCGCGGTCGTTCTGACATTTATGATGTGTTAACGCACTTAACATTTTTATATAACGAAGCGGATAAAATCAGAAATAGAGCATTTAGTAACGAAACACTTTCTAAAAGTAGAGCGTGGGAATTTATCGAAAATGTTGCATTTAATGAAGTTGAAATTTCTCGAAAAGAACGCGAAGTTGCTTTGATGCATTTATCGACGATTTTAGGAAGAACATTTGAAGAAACACAAGAAATTCATCATTATTTCAGTAAAGCAGACGACAAAGATTATTTTTTCCGTGTAGTTTATTGGATGGGATATACTAGCCAACAAGATCGTATCGGAACAAAGAAACGTGAAATTACATTTACGTCAACTTTACGTGAATCGATTGGTCATCATATGATTGGAGAAAAATGGGCGAATGAAATCAAACGTGTATTATTCGAAAATAATCTTCAAGATAAAAACATTCACATCATTTCTGCTAATATGCATAGTGTGTCTAACATGTTGTATGCCTATGATGGATTAAAAAGAAAATACAAAAATGATGGTGTAGAAATTTACGAAGATTTGAGTGCGGCAAACAACAAAATGTTGCGCGATTCGTTAAATGAATACACTCAACAAAATGGTTTAGTTTACATCAAAGATCAATCAGGAACAAATATCGATGTTCAAATTATTGATTTATCTAAAGTAAACATTGCAAATTCAGCATTTTCTTATGCAAAAGATAAGAACAATGAGGTGATTATTGTGATGGATTATGCCTTTGGTGAGCAAGCATTTGAGGCGATGGATGAGTTGTTGAAACCATACAAAGTAGGAGATGTAAAATTCAAAATGAATGTAAAATCTGTTGCGATTATGGGTAAAGCTGGTATTCTTGAAGGAATAAAAGGTGATATAATGATTGCTACAGCGCATGTTTTCGAAGGAACAACAGATAATTATGTTTTTGATAACGAATTAACCGCTGCAGATTTCGAAGGACAAGGTTTAGGTGTTTATGAAGGACCAATGATTTCGGTTTTAGGAACATCATTACAAAATAAAGACGTTTTAGAGTATTTCAAAAATTCGTCTTTCCAAGCGATTGGATTAGAAATGGAAGGTGCGCATTATCAAAAAGCGATTCAGGTTGCGTCAAAAATTAGACATCACATCGATAAAGATGTTAAAGTAATGTATGCTTATTACGCTTCTGATAATCCGTTAGAAACAGGAAGTACATTGGCTTCTGGAGGTTTAGGATTAACAGGTGTAAAACCAACTTATCTAATCACACAAAAGATATTAGAAAAAATTATTAAATAAATTCAATGAAGAATTTTTCCATTTTAGGCTACGGTCATATTGGACGTGTACATCAACAAGCGATAGAAGAAACGGAAAATGCGCAATTAATTTCGGTGATTGATTTCAATTTACCAGAAGATTTACCTTTCAAAGGTTATTCAACACTTGAAAGTTTTCTGAACGAAGATCAAGAAACTGATGTTGTTGTGATTGCTACGCCAAATGGTTTGCACCGCGAACATGCGATTCGTTGTTTAAAAGCGGGAAAAAATGTTTTGATTGAAAAACCAATTGCATTAACTGTAGAAGATATTACTGAAATACTGAAAGTTGCTGACGAAAAGAAACTTAGAGTTTTTACGTCGATGCAGCTTCGTTTTTCTCCAGTTGTGCAATATGTAAAGAATTTGATAGATAATAATTCATTAGGGAAAATTTTCATGGTGAATATTAATTGCTATTGGAATCGTAACAAGAATTATTACAAGTTGCGTGAATGGCACGGAAACCAAGAAATGGATGGAGGTGTTTTATTTACTCAATTTTCGCATTTTGTTGATATCATGAATTTTTGGTTTGATGAGGTAATTTGTACAAATTCAAAAAGTTTCAATTTTACGCATCAAGAAGTGACAGAATTTGATGATTCGGGTTGTGTTGATTTTACTGCCGATGGAGCAATCGGACATATGATTTATACAACGTCAGTTTTCAATAAAAATTTCGAAAGTAATATCACGCTTATTGCTGAAAAAGGAACAATAAAGATTGGAGATCAATATCTTAATCAAATGATTTATTCTGATTTAAAAAATGTGTGTTGTTCAAACAAAATTTCTACTGAACAAAAGAATTTTCATCCTAACGCCATTGCCGAAATTTCTGACGCGTTAATCCGTCATAATGAATCTTTGTTAGATGGAAAATATGCTGTAAATTTAGTCAAGTTTATTTCGGATGCGAATCATTTGGCAACAGAAAATAAGCAAGAACTTAAAATAGAAAACTATGAAATTTCACACTCGTAAATGGGTAAAACCAGAAGATCTTAACCCAAACAAAACACTTTTTGGAGGAAAGCTTTTGGCTTGGATTGATGAAGAAGCGGCGTTGTATAGCATTGTGCAATTAGAAAATTCGCATGTTGTGACCAAATATATGTCGGAAATCAACTTTATGGCTTCGGCTCGTGAAGGTGATATTGTAGAAATTGGAATTGAAGTGGTGAAATTTGGAACAACTTCATTGGTTTTACAATGCGAAGTACGTAACAAAATGACGCATGAAACCATTATTACAGTCGATCGAATTACGATGGTAAATTTAGATGCAGAAGGAAAACCAAAACCACACGGGAAAACACAAATAGAATATGTGGTGGATCGTTTAGCTGGAAAAGGTTAAAAAATTATATCAATAAAAAAGTCGAAACATTGTTTCGACTTTTTTATTTTATTCTGAATTTATTCGGCTTTTGTTTTGAACTTTTTATCGTTAAAATATAGAGATTTGAATCTTTTACTTCATAAAATAGAAGATATTCTTTAATAATTTTGACTCTAACATCTTCAAAATTTGTTTTTCTTCCAATTTCAGGAAATAAGATAATTAGATTGATTTGATTTTGAATTAATTGAAAAAGTTTTTGACTATAAATAGTTGATTTATTTCGATTTTTCCAATAATCAAGAATGTCGAATAATTCATTTTTTGCTTGAGTTGTCCAAATTATTTTTTCAACCATTCATTCATTTCTTCGTTAACAACAGAATTTGACAAAACATTGTTACTCGAAATCTGATTTTTAGCTTCTTTTATAGCAAGTTCTTCTTCTTCAGAAACTTCATAAATAGAACTTTCGGTTTGAAATTTCAATAATTCTAAAATTTCTTCTAATTTCACTTTATCATTCAGATTTGAAATTTGAAGAATTAGTTCCAATTTTAAATCAGAAATACTCATATTGTTTTGTTTTAGAATAAGATAAAGTTAATGAAAAATTTAAAACATAAAAAATCGTTGAATTTATTTAATTAAAATTCAACGATTTAGATGATATTGTAAAAAAAGATTTACTCTGCAAAAAACAACGATTTTAATTCGTGTGCATCAGCAGGATTCATTCTTCCAGCTAAAATCAAACTTAATTGTTTACGACGCAAAGCAGCTTCATAACGCTCGATTTCTTGTTCAGATTCTGGAATTAATTCAGGGACTTGAACAGGTTTATTATCATTATCAACGGCTACAAATGTATAAATACCGCTATTTGTTTGGTTATAAACACAATTTTCGTAATCGTAAACATAGACATCAACATACACTTCCATCGATGATTTGAATGCGCGAGTTACTTTAGATTCTAACTTCACTGTACTTCCCATCGGAATCGGAATGTTAAACGCAACGTGATTGACACTTGCTGTTACAACCAAAAAACTTCCACCATGCATTTTCGCAGAAATAGAAGAAATTCTGTCCATAGAAGCCAATAATTCGCCTCCGAACATGTTTCCTAAGTTGTTGGTTTCATTCGGTAAAACCAAGTTTGTCATTACTGCTAACGACTCTTTTGCTGTTTTTGCTTTCGCCATAAACTTTTGTTTGTTGGGTGCAAATTTCAACAAAATATTCGAGTTTTGAAACAGTTATTATCGTTGTGTTAAGTATTTGTAATTGAGTTTTTTATTAAATCAATAAAATTTTATAGTTAAAAAATGTTAATATAGATTATTGTATTATTTCAAGTCTTACATTTGAACAGAATTATGAAAATGTTTATCACATACTTGCTGTCTGCTTTATTTCTGCTATTTTTTGCGGAAACTAAAGTGTTTGCGGGTACTCAACATTTTCAAGGAAATTTAACTTCGCAGACAGTTGTTAACGATAATACACATATTTATCACGCAAGTAAAATTGTTGAAACTAAATTTTCTAAAACTTCAAATTCAAATCAATTTCAAGAATTTAATCCAAGTATCGAAACGATTGATGATGATTTTCAGACATCAAACAAAATCGATTTAGAAACTTGTATCAAACTATTAAGTGTTGTTCTGGTTTTAAACTTTATAATTCAAGGTTTAAGAAAGAAACACATCTTCTACAATAAAACCATCAAATTTTCGAGTTGTAAGTACATTTTGTTACGTACAATCAGAATTTGATTGATTTCTTAAATTTTTAAAATTACACCAAAAATTAGTGTTCAGTTCATGAATAGCTGAATGTTAACCAATTTTTGTATGTAATATTTTTTGGTAAAACTACTTCTGCCAAGAAATCCATTTCATCAAATTTTACATTTAATAGTTAGAAGAATTATGAAAAGAGTCGCATTATTTGTAGCTCTAAGTACTGTATTGTTGACAACAAGTTGTTCATCAAAAAAACAGGAAAAAGAAGAAGTGAAAGATTATCCAATCACAACGCCAATCAAAATGGATACGATTGTAGATAAGGATTATGTAGCCCAAATTCAATCGGTACGAAACATCGAAATTCGTGCGCAAGAAAAAGGTTATTTGCAAAAAGTTTTTGTGGATGAAGGTCAACATGTACAAGCTGGTCAATTGTTGTTTCGCATTATGCCTTCGATGTATCAAGCCGAATATTTAAAATCGAAAGCTGAGGTAAAAGAGGCACAAATTGAATTACAAAATTCAGCAACTTTGGCTGATAATAATGTCGTTTCTAAGAACGAAAAAGCCATTGCGCAAGCACGATTAGAAAAATCGAAAGCAGAAATGCAATTGGCTCAATTACATTTATCATTTACAGATATTCGTGCACCATTTTCTGGTGTTATTGATAGAATTCCTATGAAATTGGGAAGCTTGATTGACGAAGGAATGTTATTAACAAATTTATCTGATAACTCATCAATGTTTGCTTATTTCAACGTTTCTGAACCTGAATATTTAGATTATCAAACAAATATTCAAGATAGAGCGAATAAACAAGTTTCGTTGATTATGGCGAATAATAAACCTTTACCAGAAAAAGGTTTGGTAGAAACGATAGAAGGAGAATTTAACAACGAAACAGGAAATATTGCGTTTCGTGCACGTTTTGCAAATCCAAATCATCTGTTAAGAAATGGTGAAACAGGGAAAGTAAAAATGACAGTTCCGTTACATGATGCTTTATTAATTCCACAAAAAGCAACCTACGAAATTCAAGATAAAACCTATGTTTTTGTAGTAGATAAAAATGGTGTTGTCAAATCGAGAAATATCACGATTGGTTTAGAAATGCCTGATGTTTATGTGGTAGAAAGCGGACTTTCAGAGAAAGATAATATTTTGTTAGAGGGTGTTCAGAAAGTGAAAGATGATGATAAAATCAAAACGAAATTTATTGCACCTAGAAAAGTTCTTTCATCGTTAAAATTAAAATCAAACTAATCTAAAAAAATCAAAGTTATGTTTGATAAATTTATTCGAAGACCCGTTCTTTCGATTGTCATTTCGTTGATTATAGTTTTTTTAGGAATTCTATCATTAGTCAAATTACCTGTAACGCAATTCCCATCAATTTCGCCTCCAAAGGTGAATATTACAGCGGAATATCCCGGTGCGAATAACGAATTATTGATCAAGTCGGTTGTAATTCCATTAGAACGTGCGCTAAATGGTGTTCCTGGAATGAAATATATTACATCTGATGCTGGTAATGACGGTGAAGCGTCTATTCAAGTGATATTTGATTTAGGAACTGATCCCAATATTGCAGCTGTAAATGTGCAAAACCGAGTTTCTTCAGTTGTCAATAAACTTCCGCCTTTGGTAGTTCGCGAAGGTGTGAAAATCACACGCGAAGAATCAAACATGTTGATGTACATTAACTTGTACAGTAATGATCCAAAAGCTGATCAACAATTTTTATATAATTATGCAGATATCAATATTTTATCTGAGTTGAAACGTATTAATGGAGTTGGAGATGCAGATATTTTAGGAAACCGAGAATATGCAATGCGTGTTTGGTTAAAACCAGATAGAATGCAAGCCTATAATATTTCTGCGGATGATGTGATGAAAGCGTTGGATGAACAAAGTATTGAAGCTTCGCCAGGGAAAACAGGGGAAAGTTCAGGAAAACGTTCAGAAACATTCGAATATGTGTTAAAATATTCAGGTCGATATAACACAAAAGAGCAATATGGAAATATCATTTTAAGAGCAAATCCTGATGGAGAAATCTTACGTTTAAAAGATGTTGCTAATATAGAATTTGGAAGTTCGATGTATGATATTTATTCAACGTTGAACGGAAAACCTTCTGCCGCAATTGTGATAAAACAATCGTACGGAAGTAATGCGAGTGAAGTCATCAAAAACATCAAAGCATTGATGGCAGATTTGAAAGAAAATAATTTGCCAAAAGGAATGGATTACGAGATTTCATATGATGTTTCGAAATTCTTAGATGCTTCGATGGAAAAAGTGGTACACACACTTTTTGAAGCTTTCGTTTTAGTTGGTATTGTGGTATTTTTATTCTTAGGAGATTGGCGTTCTACATTGATTCCTGCGTTGGCGGTTCCTGTTTCTTTGATCGGAACTTTTGCGTTGATGAGTTTCTTTGGAATTACATTAAACTTGATTTCATTATTTGCCTTAGTTATGGCGATTGGAGTTGTCGTCGATGATGCGATTGTGGTGATAGAGGCTGTCCACGCCAAGATGGAAGAGAAAAATCTCTCGCCTTTACGAGCGACGGAAGAAGCGATGCGCGAAATTAGTGGAGCAATTATAGCAATCACATTTGTAATGGCAGCTGTTTTTATTCCAGTTGCGTTTATGTCTGGTCCAGTTGGAATTTTTTATCGTCAATTTTCGATTACGATGGCAACATCAATTATTTTATCAGGAATTGTTGCCTTAACGCTTACACCAGCTTTGTGTGCAATGATTTTGAAAAATAATCATAATCAACCAAGAAAGAAAACGATGCTAAATAAATTTTTGTTGAAGTTTAATAATTTGTTCAACAAAGGTTCTTTTAAATACGAAAAAGTTTTAACCAAAACAGTTAACAAACGAACTGTTACATTCGGAATTTTACTTGCATTTTGCGCTGGAGTTTTCTTTTTGAATAATAGTTTGCCTTCTGGATTTATTCCAAACGAAGACCAAGGAATGTTTTATGCAATTATTCAAACACCTCCAGGTTCTACGTTAGAAAGAACGAATGAAGTTTCTCAAAAATTACAAAAAATAGCGGAAGGAATTGATGGCGTTTCATCAGTTTCATCTTTGGCTGGTTATGAGATTTTGACAGAAGGTACAGGAGCAAACTCTGGAACTTGTTTAATTAACTTGAAAAGTTGGGACGAACGTTCTAAGTCTGCGGAAGAAATCATCAAAGAATTAGAAGAAAAAGCTGGAAATATTAATGGTGCGAATATCGAATATTTTCAACCACCATCTGTTCCTGGATATGGAGCTGCAGGAGGTTTCGAGTTGAGATTATTGGATAAAGCGGGTAGTGGAGATTATCATAAAATGGAAGAAGTGAGCCGTGATTTTGTAAAAGAATTAACTCGTCGTCCAGAATTGAGCTCTGTATTCACATTTTATAGTGCTTCCTTTCCTCAATATGTCTTGAAAATTGATAATGATATTGCCGAACAAAAAGGAGTTTCGATCGAAAATGCGATGGATAATTTATCAACATTAGTTGGTTCTAATTACGAAACAAGTTTCATCAAATTTGACCGACCTTATAAAGTGATGGTACAAGCTTCGCCAGAATATCGTGCGCTACCGGAAGATTTATTGAAATTGTATGTGAAAAATGATCAAGGTGAAATGGTTCCATATTCAGCTTTCATGAAAATTGAAAAAGTATATGGTTTATCAGAAATTACGCGTCACAATATGTATAATGCAGCAGAAATTAGTGGTACGCCAGCTTCTGGTTATAGTAGTGGACAAGCGATTGCAGCGATTAATGAAGTAGCTAAGAATACTTTGCCTCGTGGTTTTGGAATTGATTGGGCAGGAATATCGAAAGATGAGGTTTCTCGTGGAAATGAAGCGGTCATAATTTTTGTCATCTGTTTAATTTTCGTTTACATGATTTTAGCAGCACAATACGAAAGTTTTATTTTGCCTTTACCAGTTATTATTTCATTACCAACAGGGATTTTCGGAGCATTTTTCTTCTTGAAATTATTAGGATTAGAGAATAACATTTATGCACAAGTTGCAATGGTGATGTTGATTGGACTTCTCGGTAAAAATGCGGTGTTGATTATTGAGTTTGCAGTACAAAAACATAACGAAGGTTTATCAATTGTAAAATCAGCGATTGAAGGTGCGGGTGTTCGTTTCCGTCCAATTTTGATGACATCATTTGCGTTTATTGCAGGTCTTATTCCGTTGGTTATTGCTTCTGGTCCGGGAGCAGTAGGAAATAGAACAATTGGTACTGCTGCTGCAGGCGGAATGTTGTTCGGAACTATTTTCGGGTTGTTTATTGTGCCTGGTTTGTATGTTGCGTTTGGCGCTTTGGCGGATAAAATGCAATTGGTGAAATACGAAGATGAAAATCCTTTAACAGAAGAAATCACGGAAGATGAATAAAAATAATTTAAAAAATATAATTGCAATAAGTCTTTTTGGAACAATGATTTGGAGCTGTAAAGCTCCTGCGGTAAGCAAAGAGATTGAAAATCATCAAGCACCAAAAATTCCAGAAGCTTATCAGAATGTTCAAAATGATAATACACCAAGTTCTGGGTTAACGCCTTGGAAACAATTTTTTACTGATCCAAATTTGGTCGTTTTGATTGAAGAAGCGTTAAAAAATAACCAAGAATTGATGATTACACTTCAAGAAATTGAGATTTCTAAAAATGAAGTGTTGTACAAAAACGGAAAATTATCGCCAACTGTTTCAGCAAATGCAGGAATTGGAGTTGAGAAAGTTGGTCGTTATACAAGTCAAGGTGCTGGTGATGCTTCGACTGAGATAAAACCCGGGAAAGAAATGCCTGATCCTTTGATGGATTATGCGATTGGATTGAGCGCTGATTGGGAAGTTGATATTTGGAAAAAATTACGTAATTCGAAAGATGCTTCGATTGCGCGATATTTATCAACGGTAGAAGGAAAGAATTTTGTTTTGACAAATTTAATTTCAGAGATCGCGTCGTCTTATTATGAATTATTGTCTTTAGATAGTCAATTGGAGTTAATTCATCGAAATATTGAGTTACAGAAAGAATCACTTCGTGTAGTTAAAATTCAAAAGGAAGCAGCGCGTGAAACTGAATTAGCGGTGAAGAAATTTGAAGCAGAATTATTAAAATCAGAAAGCGAAGAGTTTAATATTAAACAAGATATTACGGAAACCGAGAATAGGATTAATGCTTTATTGGGAAGATATCCGCAAACGATAAAACGTGATGGTTCGTCTTTTATGGATTTGATTCCGCAAACAATGCATGCAGGAATTCCGTCTGAATTATTATCGAATCGTCCTGATATCAAGCAAGCAGAACTAGAATTGAAAGCTTCTGCATTGGATGTAAAAGTGGCTCGTGCAGAGTTTTATCCGTCGCTTAATATTTCTGCGGCTTTAGGATTAAATGCTTTCAAACCTTCTTATTTGGTAAAAATGCCAGAGTCAATTCTATACTCATTGGCAGGAGAATTAGCTGCGCCTTTAATTAATAAAAGTGCGATAAAAGCGGAGTTTAATACAGCAAATGCTCATCAAATACAAGCGTTGTACGAATATGATAAAACAATTTTAAATGCTTATTTAGAAGTGTCAAATCAAATGTCGAAGATTAATAATTTAGAACAAAGTTATTCTTACAAAGACAAACAAGCGAAAGCACTTGTAGAATCTATTGATATTGCGAATCAATTGTTCAAAAATAATCGTGCAGATTATTTGGAAGTGTTAACAACTCAACGTGATTTATTGGATGCAAAAATGGAATTAATCGAAACAAAAGAAAAACAATTAAGTACAGTTGTCGCTATTTACAAAAGTTTAGGCGGAGGCTGGAAGTAGTTTTCATATTCATTCTAACAAAGAAATAAGCTGCCCAAAAGGCAGCTTATTTCGATTTATTTTGTATTAAAAAATGATTTAATTTTCAGTTCTAACCCAAGTTCCAGGAGACTTTTTATTTACATCATTCATATATTTTTGCGCATCTTCTATGTTATTGAAGCTGCTATATGTAACATAATAATAGCGACCTTTTACATAAGAAACTCCAGCATCTTTGTAACCTTGTTTTTTCAATTCTCCAACCAAACGATCAGCATCTTCTTGACGTTTTAACGAAGCCGCAATTACTTGATATTTTTTATTGTTAGATTTTACAGTTGTTTTAGTTGCAATTTCTTTTTTGTCTTCAACTTTCTTTTCAGCTGTTTTAGGAGCTTCAACTTTCGTTAATTTTTTCGTTTCTGTTTTTACAACTTCTTTTGTCGAAGGTTTTTCCTTTACAATTGCGGTAATTTCCTTTTCAGTCTCATTCAGTTTTGTTTCCTTTACAACTGTAATTTCAACTTTTTTAGGCGTTTCAATTGTATCTGTTTTCGTTACCGTTTCGGCAATCTGATATTCAACTAAAGAAGGCTCAGCAATCGTTTGTGGCATATTATACACATCGTATTGCACTGTAGGTTTTTCAGTTTTGGTTGCGTCATCTTTACCAATCATTGGTAAAACCAAACCGCTCCATTGCTCCGTTACGAATTCTTGCACGGGTTGCGGCGTATTAAAATATAGGAAGCCACCAACAATAATGGGAATTAATGAGGCTGCGGCTAAAAATTTTGACATGTGTTTGTTAGAGGTTTTAGTTTTAGACGAATCTAAAATGTAATTGGCTTGTAAATTTGAAAGACCGTAAGCGGCGATGAAATAATTTTGAGCATTTTCTGGTTTGAAGTCAATTTTTCCAGCGTCATTAAATTGTAATGATCCGATATTTTGTAAGGTTAAAACTTTTCCATTTTTCAAATGTTCTTGCCAAAAATAAACTTGTTCATTCAAAAATGTTTGCGCATTTTCAAAAGACATCGGCTCATCTTCTACAATTTTATTCACCAAAACACCATCACTTTTTGTTAAAGTTGTATTGAAAGAAAGCTCTTTTCTTGGCGAAATAAATGTGTTTGTTTTCTCGTCAAACGCCACATTAGCAGTGTTTGAGATAAACGCACCAAAGTTTGGAACGATTACACAATCGTGCTGAAATAATAATTGACTAATATGCTCTTCTAACCTCATACTACGAAATTAACATTTTTTTTAGATTTAGCAAAAAATAAATACTTAAAATTCTATTTAGTTGGTTTAATATTAATAATTTAACAAAATGAAAACCGATTTACCATATATTTTAGCACTTTCTTTCCAGAAAGGAATTGGCGATATCACGGCACGAAAAATTATTCAATTTTTTGGTTCGGCAGCGGCTGCTTGGAATTGTAAACCAAAAGATTTGATGCAAATTTCGGGAATTGGACAGCAAATAAGCAAAGATTTTGGGAATAAAAAATGGTTAGATTTAGCTTTTAACGAAATAGAATATTGTAAAAATAATCAAATCAATATTTTAACTTTTTATGATGAAGTTTATCCACAATTGTTAAAAGAATGTATTGATGCACCTTTGGTGATTTTTTGCAAAGGAAATTTAGAATTTAATCAATTCAATAACAAAAAGATTTCGATTGTAGGTACGCGAAAAATGACTAATTATGGACGAAATTTTATTACTGAATTAATCGAAGGTTTAGCAGATTTTGATGTGACGATTGTAAGCGGATTAGCGTATGGTTGCGATATCGAAGCGCATACAAATGCGCTCAAAGATAATGTGGCGACGTGGTCGGTAATGGGAACAAATTTTGAACGAATTTATCCTGCTGCTCACAAAAAAGTTGCAGTTGAGATGTTACAAAAAGGTGGTTGGATTACAGAACAACCAAGTTTTAAAGCTGTCGTTCCAGAAGCTTTTTTGCAACGAAATCGGATTATTGCAGGCTTATCGGATATTACAATTGTGGTAGAATCTGCTTTTAAAGGAGGAAGTTTGGTGACCGCAAAGTTTGCAAATGAATATAATCGTGAAGTGTTTGCTTTGCCAGGAAAATCAACCGATGCGTTGAGTATTGGGTGTAATTATTTGATAAAATCTCATCAAGCTTATTTGGTCGAAAATTCGAAAGATATTATTGACTATTTTAATTTCAATTCGAAGAAGAAACCAAAACAAATAGATTTGTTTATTGAGTTTTCTGATGATGAAAATTTAATTGTAAATTATCTCAAAACCAATGGAAAGCAACATATTGATAAAATGTCTTTTGACTTAAATTTGAAATCCTACGAATTGATGCCAACCTTATTAGATTTGGAATTAAAGCAAATAATTTCGACGCTTCCAGGCAAATTTTATGATTTATTGTAACAAGTAATACAATTTTTAGCAAGTTATTTTGTTATAAATTACAGTATTTTTGTGCATTATGAAGACAAAATTGTTCATTTTCATCACCATGATTTTCACAAGTTTAAACGCTCAAAATGATAAAGTGCGTTGGGCTGATCTTTTTTCTTACAATAATGTGAAATTGTTGGAAGAAGTAAATGGTGTGATTTATTGTGGAACTGAAAACGGAATTTTCTTGTTCAATCCTCAAAATCCAACAAGTGATTGGATTAAACTAAATAAAACCAATTTTTTGAACAATGTTGGGGTTTCTGCAATGGCTTATGATATAGATTCGGATTCGTTTTTAGTTGGGTATGAAAATGGAGGTTTAGATTTATTGAAATCTGGAGAATCGACAATGGTTTTGGATATCAAATGGAATGGTTTTTCGGGTGATAAAAAAGTCAATCATATTTTTATAAATGATGGAATTGCGTTTATTTCTGGAGCTTTTGGAATTGTTTCTTTCGACTTAAAAGAAGAAGAATTTAAAGAAACAACGCTTACAAATACAGCTGTTGTAAATGATGCTGCAATTAACGGAACAACTCTTTATATTGCAACAGATAAAGGAATCTATTCGAGCGAATTATCGGATAAGAATTTGAATAATCCAGATTTTACAAATAGAAAAATTTGGAAAGAAGAAATTGTTGGTCAAAATGTTACAAATATAGAATTATTTGAAAATGAGATTTATTATTCGGTAAACAATGAATTAAAATCATTAAGAGGAACTTCTACTCCTTTTAATTTGATTAAAGAGTTAAAATCGTCGAATGGTAAATTAATTATTACTCAGAATAATCAAATTTCTGTTTTCAAAGGAGATAATTACCCTTTAATTGATGAAGATGGAAATGAAATAAATTTCAATTCAGGAATTTTTATTAACAATATTTATTTTGGAGGTTCAGTAAATCATGGAATTATTAATTTATCTAATCATAAAGAATTTTATCCCGATGGACCTTTCAATAATAAAGCTTGGTCTGTAACAACAAAAAATGGAAAAGTCTGGATTGCTCCAGGAGGAACTCTAGGTTATGGAAATGTTTTAGATAATAGTGATGGTTTCTATTATTATAATGTAAAACAATGGAACAATTTTCGTTCAAAAGATATTTTTGATATTCGAGATGTTTTAAGAATCGCTCCTCATCCAGATAAAAATAATAATACATTTATAGTTTCATCATTCAATAAGTATGGACGCGATGTAAATGGGCGAACAGATTTATTAGAATTTGATCCAACTAAATTCGAGTTTGTAAATAATTATAAACCTGATCGAATTATTAGTAATCAGTTCCCTAGTTCTAGAATTTCTGGATTAGCCTATGATAAATTAGGAAACTTACATATTGGTGCTTCATTTCCAGATGGAAAATCTCCTGATTATAATTCGGTTTATTACTTAGAACGTAATGCTAATGGGACGTGGAATAATATTTCTGTTGATAAAGCCTCTGCAATAGTGGCTCTAACTCCTGATTTTTCTGATATTTATACCTATTATCCAAGTGGTAGAGAAGGAGGAGGGGTTGCTGTATTAGATAAAAATTATCAAATAGTAACAACTTTAACAACTTCAAACAAGTTGCCTATTAATAACGTTTTGACAGTTGCAAATGATAGATCAAACAACTTGTGGATAGGAACTCAACAAGGTTTAGTGGTTTTGTACGGAGCTGATAATGCTGTAAGTTCTAATAATATAATTGCCGAGCCTGTTGTCATTATTCAAGATGGAATTCCGGAAGCGTTGTTAACCGATGTTGGAATTTATGCTATAAAAGTAGATAACGCAAATAATAAATGGATTGCAACAAATGGAGCAGGAGTTTATTATGTTTCGGATAGTGGAGAATCGACGAAATTGCATTTTACGTCTAAAAATTCACCTTTACCTTCGGATGTTGTGTACGATGTTTCGATTGATGAATCGACAGGAAAAGTATATTTTGCAACGGAAAAAGGTGTGGTTTCGTATAACGGAGATGTATCGACAGAAGCGAATAATTTTAACAATGCAATTGCTTATCCTAATCCTTATCGTCCAGAATATAAGGGGAATGTCACGATAAAAAATCTTCCAAATCGTGCGTTGGTTAAGATTACAGATATTGTTGGAAATTTACTTTTTGAGAAAAAAGCAGAAGGAGGAATTGTAGAATGGAACACAAATAATGCAAAAGGAAAGCCAGTAGCTTCTGGAATTTACTTAGTTTTGATGACAAATGCTGATGGTACAGAAACCAAAACATTAAAAATTGCAGTTGTCCGTTAATGAAAATTTTAGAAACCAAAGCCATTGTACTTTCAAGCTTAAAATATGGTGACACGAGTTTAATTATTCGTTGTTATACACAAGATTTTGGCTTAAAATCATTTATAGCAAAAGGAGTTTTCTCCAAAAAAAAGCGAAATACTTCGTTGTATTTTCCGCTAGCAGAAATAGATTTGAGCTTTCAACCGAAATCAAATGAACAACAATTGGTTTTCTTAAAATCAGCTCAGACGTCGCATTATTATGAATCGTTGCATTTTCATCCCATCAAATCGGCGATTGTTTTTTTCTTAGCTGAAATCCTAAACTTAGTTCTAAAAGAAGAATCAGATAATCCAGAATTATATTTTTACATTGAACATTCGTTAAAAGAATTTGATCAAAAAAAAGATGATTTTGCAGATTTTCATTTGATTTTTTTAATTCAATTATCACATTTTCTTGGTTTTTATCCCAACTTAGAAATTGATGGAAATCTATTCGATTTAGAAAATGGATTTTTCACAAATTCGAATTCATCTATCAATATGTTGAAAGCAGATGAAACTGTTTTGTTCAAAAAATTGTTAGAATTACACTTTTCCGAAGATTCAAAAAATACATTCAACCAATCGCAACGTTCTCTTTTACTCGAAATTCTAGTGAAGTACTATCAAATTCACACCAATAATTTTAAGAAGCCAAAATCATTACAAGTTTTACACGAATTGTTTAGTTAATCTCCCGAAATAAATTCTAACAAATCTTTAAAACAAAGAATAAATAAAACTCCATATATTTGCTATAGTTAAAAGCATTTACAATGAAATTCAATACAAAAGCTATACATGGAGGTCAACAACATGACCCTTCTACAGGAGCCGTAATGACTCCAATTTACCAAACATCAACATTCGCGCAAAGATCACCAGGAGATTACAAAGGATACGAATATTCTCGTGGTGCAAATCCAACAAGAACTGCTTTAGAAAATGCATTAGCATCTATCGAAGGTGGAGTTGCAGGTTTTGCATTTGGTTCTGGTTTGGCAGCAATCGATGGTGTATTAAAATTATTTAAACCAGGTGATGAAATCATCGCGATGGACGATTTATATGGAGGTTCTTACCGTTTGTTTACACGTGTTTATGAAAAATTCGGATTGAAATTCCATTTTGTAGACATGACAAATGTTGAGGCTGTTGTTGCTTTAATTAATGATAATACAAAAATGGTTTGGGTTGAAACACCTACAAATCCATTGATGAAAGTGGTTGATATCAAAGCGGTAAATGATGCTGCAAAAGCAAAAAAATCTGATATTTTAGTCGCTGTTGATAATACATTTGCGTCGCCATATTTACAACGACCAATTGAGTTGGGAGCAGATATTGTGATGCATTCAGCAACAAAATATTTAGGAGGTCACTCAGATTTAGTTGCTGGAGCAATTGTGGTAAACTCTGAACAATTGGCAATAGATGTTCACTTCAATTTATTTGCAACAGGAGGAATTTTAGGACCACAAGATTCTTACTTAGTTTTACGTGGAATCAAAACATTGGCTGTTCGTATGGATCGTCATTGTTCAAATGGAATGAAAATCGCACAATTTTTAGAAGCTCATCCTAAAGTTGCGCATACGTATTATCCAGGTTTAGAAAATCATCCACAACACGAAATTGCGAAAAAGCAAATGAAAGATTTCGGAGGAATGGTAACGTTTACGTTGACTTCTGGGAAAAAAGAAGATGCTTTCAAAATTTTAGAAAACTTAAAAGTCTTCACTTTAGCTGAATCATTAGGAGGAGTTGAATCGTTAGCAAATCATCCAGCTACGATGACACACGCATCTATTCCAGCTGAAAAACGTGCTGAAATTGGTATTACAGATGATCTAATTCGTTTGTCTGTTGGTATCGAAGATATAGATGACTTATTAGAAGATTTAGAACAAGTTTTGAACTTGATTTAATCGATAAATGGAAAATAAAAAAACGGAATCTATAAGATTCCGTTTTTTTTATTGAATTGGAGTTAACGCTTCAGAATTTCGGAGTATTGCAATATATTGAAAATAATCAGTTGTTTTTAAATTTTCTTTTGGTGTAAAGTTTTCTCCAAATAATCTTGACTTTATTTGAATTAAATTTTGAGAAGATTTGTATGGTGAATTTTTCGCATTAAGATTAAAAATTGAAATGGAATTAGACTTTGCAAGTTCTTTAAAATCAAGAATACCTTTTATTAACATCATCGGTCCATCAGCATTTACCCAGTTTATTTTTTCATTTTCTGGAGTAGGAAATTGATCATTTTTAGGTAAATACATTTCACTGTCCAATGTATAACTTACGATGCTTGTTACGTTATATTTATTGTCTAAAAGTCTTTCAGCAAAAGGTTTTTCTTTATCATTCATACTTTTTTGAAGTGTATGAAAAAGACCAAATAATCCATAGAATTTTTCATTTTGTAGATGATTCTTTGAAATGATATGATTAAAATTTTCAATCATTGCAGAATCTCTTGAAATTTTGTTGTTAGAATCATCAAAGTTTGTATCAATACCCAAAACAACGATTTTAGATGAATCATTTAATGTTTTATTGTAATCATACAAGTTGTTCCATTTTTTTAGTAACTCTTGACTTGATTGTTGAGGAATTCTTTTTTTAATAGCTAAAACAACTTCTTTTAATAATTTTTCATTTTTAACATCGGAGCTTAGAAATGTGTTTAATTTTTTAGAATTTAAACTGTCCATTTCGGCAATGTAATAGTTGAATCCAAGATTCTTATTCAAATATTTAAACATAAATTCATCTAATTTTTGATTGTCAGCAAAACCATGAATTTCACCTAATAGAATAACATTTGAAGTGTTGAAGTTATTATCAAAAATCTGAGAATCAAAGTTGCTGTCAATTGTTGTTTTATTATTTTTTAGATAGCCAATATTTGTTTCATTTTTAGAAGCTAAGAAAATTTTATTACTAATAAATAAATACAAAAAAATAAGTGTAATTATTGAAATTAGAGCAATAAAGAAGATTTTTAGGATTTTGATAAGTGTTTTCATGTTGTTAATTTTTATCAAAACTATAGTTAGCAAAAGACTTGTATAAATATATGTTTACGAATTGTTGATTTTTTAGGATGAATTGAGAAAATCATTTACTGAAAATTTTTTCTATTTTTATAAAATGAAGTTTCT
Organism: Empedobacter sp. GD03865; assembly: GCF_029840775.1. Lineage (NCBI taxonomy): Bacteria > Pseudomonadati > Bacteroidota > Flavobacteriia > Flavobacteriales > Weeksellaceae > Empedobacter > Empedobacter sp. GD03865. The sequence goes on along the minus strand of NZ_JAOCDF010000027.1, from coordinate 19,699 downwards.
AATTCTTTTCTTACTTTCTGTGATGAGTTTTGCTCAAAAGTTGGATACGATTAATCTCAATCAAGTTGAGGTAGTGAATTATTCCAATTACAAACAATTTCGTCCAAAGTTTAAACAAGTGGTTCGATTAACGGATAACACAAGTTTCGGACTTAAAATATTTTCGAATTTATTACTTCCAAATGAGAAAGAAATTGAAATTGTCGCAATTGAAATTTTGTTTGAATCAAAAGTGAAAAAGAAAAATTATTGCAACGAATATTATTATTTCAAACCAATGATTCTAAAATCGATTGAGGATAAACAAAGTTTGATTGAAGAAAAATGGTTTGAAGTGGATAAAGATTATCAAGGAAAATATATTTTTCCGATTCATTTAAAACTTAAACCTTCCGAAGCCAAAAACTATTTTATTGGTTTAGAAACTTCTTACGAAAATCCTTTTTGTCCCGAAGGAAATGGCTATTTTGATTTGATTAATACGAAACAACCAGTTGATTTATATTATGAAATTAATGGTGAAATGATTAAACAAGATATTTTGAAAAATCATTCACTCAACTACAAAATCTACTACAAATAGAAATTTACTTCCACAATAATTTCAATTCAACTTTATATTTTCCAGCGTATGGTTTTGGGTTTGTCGGTTTCTCAGAAATCGAGAATTGATACACACCACGAGCAGGTAATTCGAAAATGGTTTCTTTGCCAAAAGGACCACCTTTTATAGAATCCACAGGTCCTTTGATGTGATTAATTCTGATATTTGCTGTAGAATCTTGCGCAGAAATTTTGATCCAAACTTTTTTAGCAGAATCTGCATTAAAGGTAAATGTATTTGTTTGTCCTGCTATTTTAGTTGGTTCTGCTTTAGCTTTTGCATAACTTACTTCCAGATTTTCGGTTGTGTTATTAGCACTTAACGGAATAATTTTATCTGCGTTAGATACAACTTTTTGTTGAGGTTTTGTCACAACTTTCTTCTGAGGAGAAGCTGTTTTTACCACTTCTTCCTTCATTACATCTTCTGTTGTTGGCTTATCTTTTTTTACCAAATCCTTGTACGCAGAATCAACTCCAATCTTGCTTGGATAAATGGTTGGTGTAGATTTGTCTTCGCAGCTATAAAGCGTAATCAATGTAATAAAAGCGATAAAAGTCCATTTCATAACAGAAAAATTCTGTTGTAAAAGTAACTATTTTAACTGCAATTTCAAGGTATATTTTCCTTCAAATGGATCGCCTTGCATCAAACTTTCGCCAATTCGAATTTGATACAAACCTTTTTCGTTTAAATCGTAATTGATTTCTTGTCCAAAAGGACCATCTTTTTCATTATTTGGAGAGATAAGTTGATTAATTCTAATGTTTCCTAGTTTATCTTGAGGAATTATTTGAATAAAAACAGATGAAGAAGAATCATTTCTAAAACTAAATGTTTGTTCTTCTTTTGCTACTTTTTCAATTTCAAATTTACCTTTTCCTTGTATTAATTTCAATTCAGAATTATTCATAATCTTTGGAGAAGCAAAAGCAATTTCTTGCATAGAAGAATCTTTTTTGACTACTTTTTGGGTCGTTTCTCCTATTGATATTGTTTGATTACTAGTCATACAATAAATGATAATAGCACCAATAGCTATTGAGAGGATAATAATGGGTCTATATTTTTTCATTATTGTAAATTTGTGGCTTAGTTAATTACAAATTCTGAACCAAACTATATGTTGTTTTACAAAAATACAGGAAACGGTAAACCCTTGGTGTTTTTACACGGTTTCTTAGAGAGTCATTTAATTTGGAATAATTTACGAAAAAATCTTGAGAAAGAAGCACAAATTATTACAATAGATTTACCTGGACATGGAAATTCTGAAAATTTTCAAGAGGTGAATACGATGGAAGAAATGGCGGAAAAAGTGATTGAGGTTTTGGATGAATTAAAACTTGAGAAAGCAACTTTTGTTGGGCATTCGATGGGTGGTTATGTAGCGTGTGCGTTAGCTGATCTTTTTCCAGAACGTGTAGAAAACATTGTTTTGATTAATTCTTCGACTTTGCCAGATGATGAAGCGAAGAAAAATCAACGGTTGAAAGCGTGTGAAACTGCTCGAAAAAATTTCAATGCGTTGGTAAGTTTTAGTATGCCAACTTTATTTGCGGCTCATCATCGTGATCAATTTAAAGAAGAGTTGAAATTTGTAAAAGAAATTGCTTTGAAAACGCCAATTGAAGGGGTTTGTGCAGCTTTGAAAGGAATGCGAGAGCGTCCATATCGTTCGTCGATTTTGTATGATTTCAAAGGTGGAATTTATATTATTGTTGGAATGAATGATGAAACAGTCAATCCTGAATTATTTTTAACTTTAATTCCAGATTTGCCTAACATTCATTTGTACAAATTTGATGGTGGACATATGGCTTTTATAGAAAATTACGACGAAGTTTTATCGATTTTGAAATCAATTTAACGCTTGCGTTGGAAAAATTCTTTCATCAATTGACCACACTCCTCTTCCATAATTCCCGAAACAATTTCAGTTTTTGGATGTAATTCGCCAATTTTTGCTTTAAAACCACGTTTTTCATCCGAAGCACCATAAACTACTTTTGAGATTTGACTCCAATACAACGCTCCGCCGCACATCACACAAGGTTCTAAGGTTACATACAATGTGCAATCTTGTAAATATTTTCCGCTTAAATAATTCGCAGCAGAGGTAATGGCTTGCATTTCAGCATGAGCGGTCACATCAGTCAATGTTTCCGTTAGATTATGTGCTTTCGCGATAATTTTGTTGTTGCAAACAATCACAGCTCCAACTGGAATTTCGTCTCGCTCGAAAGCTGTAATCGCTTCATTAAAGGCGATTCTCATAAAATATTCGTCTGTAAAAAGATTTTCCATTTCTATAAAATTTAAGGCAAAAATAATCATTTCCAAATTGGATATTCGATACATTTGTACAAATTGACGCCTCTTTTATGAATCAATCAAAATATATCATTGCAGCCATTATAACCTACTTTATGTGGGGATTTTTCAGTTTCGGATTGAAACCAATCGCAGGTTATCCTCCTTTGGATATTCTATTTTTTAGATTGTACGTTTCCGTTTTCTTTTTAGTGGTCATTAATGTTGGATTTCGACGCAATAAGATGAAAGCTGATTTTGATTTGTTCAAATCATTTGATAAAAAGAAACAGAAAAAATTAGGAAGTTTAATTGTTGGCGGATCATTGATTTTGATGACGAATTGGTTGATGTTTATTATCGTAATGAATCATATTAGTGTGCAAGCTGCATCGCTCTCGTACTTGGTTTGTCCGATTATTACAACCGTTTTGGCTTTCATTATTCTGAAAGAACATTTAACCAAAATAAAATGGATTGCAGTTGGTATTAGCCTTTTAGCATGTTTGGTTCTTTCTATAGGTCATCTTGTAGATTTGGTTTATAGTTTGATTGTTGCGTGCACATTTGCCCTGTATATCATAATTCAGAGAAGTTTGAATGTTTTTGATAGTTTCAATTTGTTGATGACACAATTATTAATTGTAGCCATTCTGATGTTACCATTGGTTTTCATCTTTTCAGGACCAATTCCGACCGAAACAATTTTCTATCAATGTATTATGATGATTGTGATTTTGTTCACCATTATTCCAATGTTCTTAAACAATTTTGCTTTAAAAGGAATTGACTCTTCAACCGTTGGAATTTTAATTTATTTGAATCCAATTATGAATTTTGTTTTGGCAATTTTCTATTACAAAGAAGCCGTTTCGCCAATGCAAATGATCGGTTATAGTTTGATTTTACTCGCAATCGTAGTATTTAATTCGCAAACAATTTTCAAAATAAAACACATAAAAAAATCTGAAGTCTAAACTTCAGATTTTTTTATGTTGATTTTTCAGGAAATATTATTTGATGTAAACAGAATTTGGTGAAACTCCAGTTGTAATTGCTGGATTTTTAAGACCTCCTTGTGCATTCTGAATTAATAATCGTCCATTAGAATTGTAATCTTTTGCGTCTAAAACATAAAAAGTATCACCTTTTACATAGAAACCATATACACTATCAGCACCTGTTATGTAATCTGCTTTTGTAGGCAAAGCTGTTGCATTTGTAGCCATAGAATAAACAGAATTATTAACGATGTAATACAATTTACTATTCTCCGCAACTAAGAAATTAGGATGTTGTCCATCAGGAAAATTCATTTCTAATTTATCTTCTGAAGTTAAATTATAACGAACCAATTTTCCTTTTGTAGTAGTTCCCCAATTAACACCTTGAGAAAGCACAAATAAATTTCCGTTTTGAATTGTTAAATCTGTCGGAACATCACCAACATTTATACTTTTTTTATCATTTGTTTTAAGGTCAATAATTGTAACTGTTTTACCTGTTCCCCAACCACCTTTTTGTGCAACATAAAGTTTGTTATTGTCAAGAATCATTTTTTCTGGACCTTCATCTACTTTATATTTTTCTACAAATGTTAAATCACTGATTTTGTATTTTGCAATAAAATCATCTGTCGTTACATTAGGATCTCCCCAGTTTGAGATATACAAAAATTGATCATCAGAAACGATATAACGAGGGTTGCTCATATTATCTGATGATGGAATTGTACTAATTTTTTTGAAAGTTGTGTTGTCTACAACTTCTACTTTATTAGAAACATTAAGAACAATATAAGCTTTGTTTCCTTTGAAATACATGCTTTGTCCTACAGAACCCAATTGTGCACCAGCGTTCGCAGTCTTGAAAATTTCTTGAATAGGATTTGTTGTACTTACATCTTTTGTTGGATCAAAATAAGTGATTTCTGCGTTAGCTGAATTGAAACCTCCTTCATTCAAAATAAAAACTCCTTTCGAGTAGTTTCCTTTTTCAGGATCATTATTTGGCCCATCATCGTCATTTGAACAAGATTGTAAAAATACTCCTGCCAAGGCTATAAGTGCGATTGATTTAAATTTAGTCATAGTTTTTTAAAATTTTATTTGTAATTGTATATTATAATTTGTGCCAGGTTGCCAACGATTTTCTTGCGTTTGATATTCTTGGTTAAACACATTATTCACTCTCATAGAAATGCTATAAAGTGGTGAAATTGTATAATTTAAACCAAAATTCATTAGCCAAAATCCATCAAGTGTTCTTTCTTCTTGCGAATCGGTAAAAACTTTACTTGTATAAATGTTTTGTACAAAAGCAGATAAACGTTTGTAAGTGTATTGTGCGCTCGCCGTCCATTTATGATTTGGGGAATACATCAGTTCCTTATTTTTAAATTTATCTTTTGTTTTGGTGTATGCATAAGTTGTATTGAAACTAAATGCATTCCATTTGTAGTTTCCAATCATTTCAAAACCATAGGTTTCAGCTTTGTTGATGTTCACAGGAACCCAATAAGAACTGTTTTGCGAACTCGGAATCCATTGAATCATATCACTCAACTTATTATAAAAAATATTGGTTTGAATGTTTAAATTTTTGTTGATAAAATCATTTCCAAGTTCAAATTGATAAGCTGATTCTGATTTCAAGTCCGGATTTCCACCAGTTTTCCAAAATAAATCATTGTACGTTGGATTTCTGAAATTTTTCGAAACATTTCCTCTTAATTGATACGAATGAATCGGACGATAATTAAAACCCAATGAATAAATAAATGGATTTTGGTACGTATCAGAAAAATCTTGACGAATACTCGCTTCGTATTCCAAAACATCTGATAATTTATGCTTCGCGATTAAGGCAAAATTGATTGAGTTTTGATCGCTTTTAGTCAAATTATTTCCACTTCCTTGATTATAATTAGCTTCAGATAAAAGCGAAAGCTCGAAATTATTGGTCAATTGATGATTCAGATAATATTTTAAAATATAGTTATCAACCTGTAAATCGTCCGAATAAGATTTGTGAATATTGTTGAAATAACTGCTTTCTTCTCGTATATAAGCTAATTTTAACTGCGATTGCCACTTTTCATTTGGATTGAAATTCCATTCTGTCATCAAACGGTAATCCTGATTTTCGTATCCAGAAGGCGTTGAACCAATGTCAACCAAAGGAAATTCGCGCTTTCCAAAATTGAACATCGAATAAAGTTTCAATTCATTTTTAGGATCGATTTTATAACCAAAATTTCCATTAATTGTATTGAAATAATATTTTCCATTCAAATTCTTCTTCATGTGATTCGGAATTTTGTAATCATTATCAGATTGATTTCGTTCGTAATCGATTGAAGAACTAAATTTTTCTGTACTATATTTCAACTGATATTTTCCCGACCACGTATCGTAACTTCCGTATCCTAAATTAATTTTTTGTTGTAAACCTTTATCATACTCAAATTTATTCAACAAATGAATTGTACCGCCGATAGAACCTGTTCCATACGCAATACTTCCGCCTCCTGGTTTCACTAAAATTCCGTCAAACGAATTACTTGCAAATAAATTAAAATCCGTTTGTCCTGTTGTTTGCGAATTGACATTTATTCCGTTCCAAATTACCGCTGTATGCGAAGCTAAAGTTCCACGAAACGAAGGCGAAGAAACCATTCCTCGTCCATTTTCTTTAAAATAAATTGGCGTTTGCGCTTGTAAAACTTGCGTCAGTTGATTAGGATTTTGCTCTAAAATACTATCATTAAGTTTGATAATACTTTGAGATTTGTAATGATTTTTAAGAAAAGCATCGTTCAAAATCAAAGGTTTCAAATTGATGGTATCCGTCTGTGCAAAAGCAATTCCAGCGATAAGATTAAAACAAAGAAAAAGTTTTTTCATATTAAAATCTGTTTTTCCTCCGAAAACATTTTCTATTAATTTGTTAGCAATGGCAGGTTTCCTGACTTATTCTTTTACAAAAAGTATGTTAGAATTTACAGTTGCGGGGACAGTTTTGGAATTGAACCAAATTCCCTTTTAACTCACTCGTTGAGCACCATTTTATGCAAATGTAAAGAAAAGCAATTGATTTTATAAAAAGTAGATTGTTAAATCGTTAACCTTAAATTAAGATCAGATTTATTTTATTTGTACAGTATTCAAAATCATTATATCTAGTGATTTTTAAGAATGATGGACAAATTAAATTTGTAACCAACAAAAACAATTATTATTTAAACTTTAAAAACGATGGAAAACAATCAGCCGTACAAATCAGAGAAAAAAATCATTGCTGGAATTTTAGGAATTTTAGTAGGATATTTAGGAATTCATAAATTCTATTTAGGATATACAAAAGAAGGAGTTATTCAAATTATTGCCACTTTTGTAACATTTGGATTTGCTGGACTTATTGGATTTATTGAAAGGATTATTTATTTGACTAAATCTGACGAAGAGTTTGATAAAACATATGTAGAAGGTCACAAAGGCTGGTTCTAAAATAGAGATTACATTCTTTTTTAAATATTTTTCGATCCCAAAATAACTTTAGATTATTTTGGGATTTTTTTATTGAATGAATTCGTTTTAAATAATTCGCAAGTTTTTTATTACATTTGCTTTAGGAAAAAATATAATAAAGAACGAAATCGCATAAAATGGCTATAAAAACATTTAGAGAAGTAATCGCAGAGGCAATGAGTGAAGAAATGCGTCGCGATGAATCTATATTTTTAATTGGAGAAGAAGTAGCAGAATACAACGGAGCGTACAAAGCTTCGAAAGGAATGTTAGACGAATTTGGAGCAGAACGTGTAATTGATGCGCCAATCGCAGAGGCTGGTTTTTCTGGAATCGCAATTGGATCTACAATGACGGGATGTCGTCCAATCGTAGAATATATGACATTCAACTTCTCATTAGTGTCTATTGACCAAATTATCAATAACGCTGCAAAAATTTATCAAATGTCAGGAGGACAATTCAACTGTCCAATTGTATTTAGAGGACCTACTGCTTCTGCAGGACAATTAGGTGCAACACACTCACAAGCTTTTGAGAATTGGTATGCAAATGTACCAGGTCTTAAAGTAATTGTTCCTTCAAACCCTTATGATGCAAAAGGTTTATTAAAATCTGCAATTCGTGATAACGATCCAGTAATTTTCATGGAATCTGAACAGATGTATGGAGATAAAATGGAAATGCCAGATGAAGAATACACAATCGAAATTGGTAAAGCAGAAATCAAACGTGAAGGTACAGATGTAACGTTAGTTTCTTTCGGGAAAATCATTAAGCAAGCTTACATTGCTGCTGATGAATTAGCAAAAGAAGGAATCAGTGTAGAAGTAATCGATTTACGTACAGTTCGCCCATTAGATTATGATACAATCTTCAAATCTGTGAAGAAAACAAATCGTTTGGTTGTTTTAGAAGAAGCTTGGCCTTTTGCTTCTGTTGCTTCAGAAATTACTTATATGGTTCAACAAAAAGCTTTCGACTATTTAGATGCGCCAATCAAACGTATTACAACGAAAGATACATCAGCACCTTACGCTCCAAACTTATATGAAACTTGGATTCCAAATGCAAAAGATGTAATTGAAGCTGTAAAATCAGTTATGTATAAATAATATAAGATTTATCAACTATATTTGTAAAGTCTAGCACATATTTTGCTAGGCTTTATTTTTTTAAACAAATCTTATTGATGAAAAGTTATATAACAGCTGTTTTTTTAGTTGTTTTGACGTCTTTGCACGCTCAAGTAAAAATTCAGGGAAAAGTGATCGATTCTGAAACATTGAAACCGATTCCTTATGCAGATATACGTTTACCGGAGTTAAAAGTTAGTGCTACATCCAACTCAGATGGAACTTTTTATATCGAATCTGCTTCAAATACAAATAAAATTGTTGTTTCTAAAAGTGGTTATGAGACTGCTGATTATATCATCGAAAATAAAATCGATTATAATTTTATTGCTCAACTATTTCTAGCTGAAAATGATACAGAAACAGACGATGATCAATCTGTAGAATTGAAAGAAGCCGTCGTTTCTGCAAAGAAAAAACGTGTCAAGAAAAAAGAAAATCCTGCTTATGCAATTTTACGTGAAGTTTGGAAACGAAAAAAGAAAAACGGATTGAAACTGACTCCTCATTATCAGTACGACGAATATGAAAAATTGCAATTTGATATCAGTAATATCGATTCCACTTTCATGAAACGTAAGATTTTCAAAGGGATGGAGTTTGTTTTTGAGAAAGTAGATACTTCTTCAATCAACGGGAAAACGTATTTACCCGCTTTCTTAAACGAATCGATCTATAAAATAGCAGGAATCAATAAACCTTCTACAAAAGAGCGCCGTGAATTAATTGCAAACAAAACCTCAGGTTTCGAGAAAAATGAAGTCGTTGCTGCGACAGTAAAAAACTTATTCCGGGATATTGACATTTACGATAATCGTGTTAATATTTTAGACATCAAATTTGTAAGTCCTATCGCTACCGATGGTTTTGCGGTTTATGATTACGAACTAAAAGATACGATTGATGTCGATGGAGTAGAATCTTATCGAATCAAATATTATCCTCGCCGTGAAGGTGAATTAACTTTCAAAGGAGAATTATTTATTTCGAAAGATGCTTATGCTGTGAAAGAAGTTGTAATGGAGACAACGAAAGAAATGAATGTGAATTTTGTGCGTAATATTTTCATGAATTTAGAATATGATATTCCAAATGATTCTATTTTCTATCCGAAAAAAGAATACGCGATGTTGGATATGTCGTTGTTGAGTAAAAAGGAAAGTGCGAAAGGTATTTTTGCGCATAAAACGGTGAATTATTACAATTACGATTTCGATACAACACATCCCGAAGCTTTTTATTACGAGAAATTAGATCCAGCAAAAGCTGCGCTTAACGAAAAAGATAATCAGTTTTGGGCAGAAAATCGTCCTGAAGCTTTAACGAAAGATCAAGAAGGTATTTACGAAACATTAGAGCAATTAAATAAAGTACCAAAATTCAATAATATTGTGAAAGCAATCGAGATTTTTGGTTCTGGATATTACAATGTTGGAAATGCAATTGATATCGGGAATTTATATTCATCTTTTGGATACAACCAAATCGAAGGTTTCCGTTTGAGAGCTGGAGCTCGTACATATTTTTCGCAAAATGATATGTGGCGTGCGCAAGGTTTCTTGGCATATGGTTTTCGAGATGAAAAATTCAAATATGGAGCAGATTTTCGTTATATGTTCAATAAATATAATCGTTTTCAAGTCGGTATCGGAACAAAACGTGATGTAGAACAATTGGCTGCAACGTTAACGGCTTCTGACGGAATTATGACGCGTAGTTTTGCTTCGTCATCAATCATCAATCAAGGAGATAATACATTTTTGAGTAATAATAATTTGACAAATGTGTATGCATCGATTGAACCTTGGAAAAATGTAACATTTCGTGTTGATGGAAATTATCAATTAATCAAACCAGCAGATGCAGAACATTTCTCGATTGGTTATGAAAAAAATGGTCAGATAAAAGAAACTTTAACAAATTCAAGTGTAAGTGTTTCGGTAATTGCTCGTCCAGGTGCAAAATATTCTCAATATGGAATTGATCGTTACGAAATGACAACACTTGCACCAACGTTGATGTTGCGTTATACAAAAGGATTGAAAGGTGTAATTAATTCAGATTTTGAATATGATAAATTACAATTTTTATATACACAACCAATTTTGATTGGATCTTTTGGTAAATCATTGGTAACTGCAGAAGCTGGAAAAACATTTCAAGGTGTTCCTTTATCATTAATGAGTGCATTACCTGGTAATGAGAGTTACGGACAAGTTTATGGTACATTTTCGCAATTAGATTATTATGAATTTGTAACAGACGAATATGTAACGATGAATTGGGAACATCATTTTAACGGTTGGATTTTGAACAAAGTTCCGTTAATTAAGAAATTAAAATTAAGAGAGGTTGGTTTCTTGAGAGCGGCTTACGGGGATATTTCGGAGAAAAGTAAAGCTATTAATCGTTCCACGATACAATATTTTGCACCAAATCAACAAATCTACTACGAATACGGGTTTGGGATAGAAAACATTGGTTTTGGAAACATTAGACCAATACGTGTTGATTTTAATTGGCGCGGAAATTATAATAATTTGCCAGATGTTCGTAAATTTGGCATCACAATCGGTTTAGATTGGAATTTTTAGAAAATAAATAATAAAAAAAGAATATTACAATGACTTTTGATGCAATCATCGAAATCCCAAGAGGATCTCGCAACAAATACGAAATGGATCACGAAACAGGAAGAATCCGTTTTGATCGTGTTTTATACTCTCCAATGTTCTACCCAGCTGATTACGGTTTCGTAGAAAATACATTAGGATTAGACGGAGATCCAATTGACGTATTAGTTTTCTTAACAGAACCTACTGTTCCTGGATGTGTAATCGAAGTAAAAACAATCGGTGTTCTTAAAATGTCTGATGACAAAGGACAAGATGAAAAATTAATTTGTGTGCCAGTTGCAGATCCAACATGGAACCAATTAGAAAACATCACTGATATGAATCCTCATACATTGAAAGAAGTTGAGCACTTTTTCAGAGTGTATAAAGACTTAGAAAATAAGACAACAACAATTGAAGGGTACGGTGATAAAGCAGAAGCAGAACAATTGTTGCAAGATGCAAGAGAGCGTTTCGTACCAGCTCACTAAGAAATAATTTATAATTTCATATAAATAGTCCTCATTTTTTGAGGACTATTTTTTTTAAGTAAATTTTCCTTCCATTCTATCAACTATTTCCAAAAACATTTTTAAGTTTATAGAAATACTCACACATGAAATCGAAATTTTTATTAACATTAGGTTTAGTCTCTACAACCATGAGTTTATCTGCTCAAACTAATCAACAAGTTTTAGACTTGATTAATAAAGAAGTACAACAAAATTCTGAAGCTTATCAACAACTAAAAAAAGCAACCGAAACAATCGGACATCGTGCAACAGGAACAGAAAGTGGACGAATAGCAGAAGAATATGCAGCAAATTTGTTGCGTTCGTATGGTTATGATGTGTCTTTTCAAGAATTTACATTTAGCGGGTGGAATCGTAAAAGTTTAGATTTAAAAATCAATAATCAACCTATAAAAGCAGTTGCTTTAGCGCATTCGCCAGCAAATGTTAATTTTTCGGGAGAATTAATTGATTTGGGAAATGGACTTGAAGAAGATTATAAAAAGATTGGTGATAAAGTAAAAGGAAAGATTGTTTTTGCTGCGCTTGGTTTGTTGGATGGAACGCCAAAAGAAACCGAAAATCTACATCGTTCAGAAAAAACAGCTTTAGCAGAAAAGTACGGAGCGAAAGGAATTATTTTGTTTAATCGTCCTGCTGGAGGAATTCTATTAACAGGAACGGCCTCTGTGACGGGAGAAATTATTAAAATTCCTGCGATTAATATCAGTTTAGAAGATGGATTGAAAATCAAAGAAAATCTATCAAAAGGAAAAGAAATTGCTAAAATCGAAATGAAAAATGATGTTGGACAAATGAAAGGTCGCAACATTATTGCAAAGAAAATCGGTTCTAAATTTCCAAACGAGAAAATAGTTCTTGGAGGTCATTTAGATAGTTGGGATTTGGCTACTGGAGCCATTGATAACGGCGTTGGAAGTTTTTCTGTGATGGATATTGCACGAACGTATAAAAAGTTAAATCTTCAAAATGATCGAACAATTGAATTTGTTTTATTTATGGGCGAAGAGGTTGGTTTGATAGGTTCTAAACATTATGTCAATCAAGCACTGAAAGATGGTTCTATCAATCAAATCAAAGCAATGTCGAACATGGATATGACGACCAATCCAAAGTCGTATTATTCGACAATGGAAAGTAATTTGTCTATTTTAACTGATTATGCAAATGATGTGCAAAAAGTAATTCCAGATTTTAAATTGAAAACATTTGCAAGTGTAGATTTACATTCAGATCATCAACCGTTTATGTTACAAGGCGTGCCTATTATTGGGCTTTCGGATAGTCAATTTACAAAAGGAGCGTTAAATTGTTACCACGCAAATTGTGATACATTTGATTATGTAGAAGAAATTGGTTTGAAAAATAATGTGATTTTGGAAACCTATTTGTTGTATCGTTTGAGTAATTTGAAAGAAATTCCTTCAAAACGTTGGAACGAGCAAGAAGTAAAAGAAGCCTTAATCAAAGGAAATTTAGAAACTCCACTTCGTATTTCGGGCGATTGGAGATGGTAATATCAAAAAAATCCTTCAGATTATCTGAAGGATTTTTTATTTATTTCTTTTTCAATTTTACAGTGAAATGTCTTAAAATTTCAGATTCCCACGAAATTTCATAACCTGAATTAATCTCGTTTCGTCGATCAAAAATATTTTTCAACGCAACCGCGATATAATCCATATGACTTTGGAAATAAGTTCTTCTTGGAATTGCTAAACGCAATAATTCTAATTTTGGATAACGATTTTCTCGTGTTTCAGGATCACGATCTGCCAAAATAGTTCCGATTTCTACACCACGAATTCCAGCTTCTTTGTACAATTCGATTCCCAATGTTTGTGCAGGAAATTCTTCGCGCGTTACATTTGGTAAAAACTTTACAGCATCAACAAAAATAGCGTGTCCACCAATTGGTTGCTGAATTGGAATTCCAAACTCAATTAATTTATTCCCTAAATATTCAATTTGTTTGATGCGCGATTGTAAATAAGAATATTCTGTCGATTCTTGTAAACCTTGTGCTAAAGCTGCTAAATCACGTCCAGCTAAACCGCCATAACTTAAATATCCTTCGTAAATAATTCCAAAATTACCACATATTTTATATAGCTCTTCGTTATTCAGTGCAATAAATCCACCAATATTTACCAAACCATCTTTTTTCGCAGACATTGTCATTCCATCACCGTAAGAAAACATTTCTAAAACAATTTCTTTAATAGTTTTTGTCTTAAATTCTTCTTCTCTTTCTTTGATGAAATAAGCATTTTCCGCAAAACGAGCGCCATCAAAAAAGACTGGAATTCCATATTGATTAGACAATTCACGAACTTGACGAATATTTTCGATTGATACAGGTTGGCCACCAGAAGAATTACATGTAACAGTGATTAATGTAAATGGAATTTGTTCTTTTCCGTATTCTTTGTAGACATTTTCTAACTTTTGTAAATCGATATTTCCTTTGAAAGGATGAATCAATTCGCTGTCAAAAGCCTCATCAATAGTACAATCAATTGCGTGTGCTTTTCTAAATTCGATGTGACCTTTTGTCGTATCAAAATGCGAATTTCCAGGAACAACATGACCTTCTTTTACAAGAGCTGAAAACAATACATTTTCCGCTGCACGACCTTGATGCGTAGGCAAAAGAAACTCAAATCCCGTGATGGTATTAATGGTTTCTTTCAGTTTTAAGAAAGATTGAGAACCAGCATAACTTTCGTCTCCAGTCATCATTGCAGACCACTGTTTGTCGGACATTGCTCCAGTTCCAGAATCAGTTAATAAATCAATAAATACTTTGTGGCTTTCTAGGTTAAATAGGTTGTAATCTTTTTCTTCGATCCACTTTTCACGTTCTTCTCGAGTAGATTGATAAATTTCTTCGACCATTTTTATGCGAAATGGTTCGGCAAAAGGTAATTCCATTTTTTGTGTTTAATGTAAAACTAAGAAACCTTTAGAATATTATCAATTATTAATTGGAATTCATAAAAAAATCCTCTATCAAAAAGATAAAGGATTAAAAATTTTCTATAGCTCGTGTTAGTCAATAACAGGAACTGGTCGTTTGTTTTCGTTAATTGCAACTAATGTAAACGTTCCAGAAATCGCTTTATCACGTCCGTCACGATACATACTTTCGATAAAAACGTCAATTTGTACATCCAAACTTGAACGTCCTACACGTACCACTTTTCCTACCATTTCTACGATAGTTCCTGCTGGAATTGAGTGTTTAAAATCAATTTTGTCACTACTTACTGTAACAATAGGTTTACGACAAAAACGAGTTGCTGTCATAAAAGCAATTTCGTCCATCAAATACATTACTGATCCTCCAAACATTGTGTTGTGGTGGTTTGTATCTCCAGGAAAAACAGCTTTAAAAATGCGAGTTTCAGAATTGATGATACGTTGTTCGATCAACTCTTCTCTTGGTGTTTTTTCCACTTCCATTATCATATATTTACACGTTACTTTTCTTCATTAATTTTTGAGTTGATAATGTTTTTTTGTGGTGGTTTGATGATTTCATAGAACATAATTTTTACTTTTTTCGCGAAAGTTTTTGACTAATTATTAACTCAATTAGTGGCATTCTGACTTATCAAAAATATTGATTCACAGTTGCGCGACAGTTCGTGAATTGCACACGATTCCCCAATAAGTTGAGCACGAATTTGATGCAAATATAAATTAGAAAAATGAAAATTAGCAGATTTATTGTCCCGAATTCGTAGGTATGGAATAATTCGTGTAAATTCATTTTTTCGAATTTTTAATGAAGTAAGAAATAAGAATGAAAATAAAACCAATCAAAGATTTAGTTCATAATCTATCAGAATGGAATGAATTAGTTTCTCAAACCAAAGATTTAACCGATAAAGTAGTTCAAGATGTTAATTTTTTGCATCAAGAAATCAATTGGGAAGAGTATAATTTATGTAATACATCGTTTTTGGGTTGTAAGTTTAAACAATATGAAGCAATCTATTTAATCGAAAAAGGAGCATTCGTTTATCCAAAATTTGCATCAATTCCCTATAATCCATATCGTGGAAAATTGTATACTTGGCAAGAGTTGATGGAAGGTTATAATCAGGACAATGATGAAAGTATAGATCTTAAAATCTACAAACATTTCAAAAAACATAAATATAATCCATCTGTTTCAGAAGCTTTGGCGCAACGTTTACACGATTTGTCTATTGATGATTGTTTGCGTCGAATTTTAGAATATGATGAAAACGGAATGACGAAGAAAAAAGTGATTGGTTTTATGGGTGGACATTCTACTGCGCGCAATTCTGAGTTTTATAATGAAACGGCGAAAGCAGCAAAATTGGCAACTGAAAAAGGTTATTTTGTTGTTTCTGGCGGAGGACCTGGAATTATGGAAGCAGCAAACTTAGGTGCTTATATGGCAAACTATGCAGATGAAGATTTGATGAATGCTATTAATATTTTAGCAGATTTAGATTTTATTGATGATCAAAGAACCGAATACTTGGCAAAAAATTATATGACTAATGCACAGAAGGTTTTAGAGATTTACCCAAATGGTGCAGAAAGTTTGGCTATTCCTACTTGGTTTTATGGTCACGAGCCAAGTAATTTATTTGCCACGAATATTGCGAAATATTTTTCTAATAGTATTCGTGAAGATATGTTGTTAACAATTAGCTTATTTGGTTTAGTTTATGCGCCTGGAAGTGCAGGAACGACACAAGAAATTTTTCAGGAAGCAGCTCAAAATCATTATGGAACTTCCGGATATTACAGTCCAATGATTTTTTTGAGTAAGAAAAGATATGTAGAAGATACAGCGATTTATTCGGTTTTGCATCAATTAGCAACAGGAAGACCATATAAAGAGTTATTATTTTTAACAGATAGTGCTGATTTAGCAATTGATTTTATCGAAAATCATCCACCAATCAAAGCGATTTAAAATTATTTTAGAAGATTATTAAAAATAAATTTAATTATTAAAACTGTATAAACCTCTTTAATAAAATGGTTTATGTGAGTTTTATTTGTTTTCTGTCCGAATAAAATAAAATAATTTCGAATAATGTTTGGTATTTTAAATAATGAACGTATATTTGCAGTCCAATAACGCGAGATGGAGCAGTAGGTAGCTCGTCGGGCTCATAACCCGAAGGTCACAGGTTCGAGTCCTGTTCTCGCTACTAAATCGCGAGGTGGAGCAGTAGGTAGCTCGTCGGGCTCATAACCCGAAGGTCATCGGTTCGAGTCCGGTCCTCGCTACTACAAAGAGAGTTTCTAACAAGAAGCTCTCTTTTTTTATGTCTTTAACTGAGAATTAAGATTGGATAAACTATTGATAAATACTGCCCTTTCTTCATTATGATAGTAAAATATAGATTATTCTATTCAACTTCAAGAAATTAATCATCTCCACTTCTGAGGCATACTTTAAGGCATATACACTAAATGTGAAAGGCATACAAAAAGGCATACTATTCAAATTAAAAGTACCCCAAAAATTAAGTTTAAAATAATGAATAACAGTAAATTATATATATTATTTGTTTTGGATATACTTAAAACAAATAAGAAAGGTTTGTCTCCTATTAGATGTAGGTTGACTTACCAACAAAAAAGAAAAGTTTTTTCTATTAGCTTGAATGTAAACCCTAAAAAATGGAACTCTAAGCTTCAAAAAATGAAATCCACAGATAAAGATTGTAATTATGTAAACAATCAACTCAGCCTGATTAAATCTAAAATTAATCAGGCTTTTTTGTATCTGCAAATGAATGAGAAGCAATTTGATGTAGAAGATATATACATTCAGTACTCAGGTGACCATACCAGGAGAATAAAATATTTATTAGAAGTATTTGACATCCACAATCAGAGATTTCTCAAATTGGTAGGCAAAGAATATTCAATGTCTACATACATCAAGTTAAAAGAAGCAAGGAAACATACATATGAGTTTATCAAGTTTAAGTTCAATAAGAATGATATTTTACTTGAATCTATAAAGCTCAATTTTATAGATGATTTTGATTTCTATCTAAAAACAGAAAAGAATCACAAACAAATTACAATCAATAAAACTATTCAGAGATTAAAGAAAATCATCAAACTTGCTCTTGGTGAAGGTTACTTGTCAAGAGATCCTTTTATACTATATCATCCAAAAAGAGTTGAAAAGAAGATTGTTTATTTAACAAAGGAAGAATTGACAGAATTAGAAAATCATAAGTTTATCCAAAAAAGAATACAACAAGTAGCTGATATGTTTATCTTCTGCTGTTATACAGGTTTAGCATATAATGAAATGGCAAGTCTTGAAAGTTCTCATATACACAAAGGTTTTGATGGGAATGATTGGATTAAAATGACAAGAAAGAAAACAAAAAGAGAAATATCAATTCCACTATTAGCTAAGTCAAAAGAAATTTTAGCGAAATACCAGGAAAGTGAAAATCTCAAGCTTTTGCCTATTATTAGTAATCAAAAGTTTAATTCTTATCTAAAAGAAATCTCTGATGTAGTAGGTTTTGAAAAGAATCTTACTCATCATGTAGCAAGGAAAACTTTTGCAACTACAATACTATTATACAATGACATACCTATGGAAATAGTGTCTGAATTATTGGGTCATAGTAAAATTAGTACTACACAAGAAAGTTATGCTAAAGTAGTTCAATCAAAAGTAAGTGAACATATAAAAGAATTAAATACTAAATTGACATCTGAAAAATAAAAAAAACGTAAAAATTGAAGATAATAGAAGTAACCGAATTATTGAATACTCCAATTGAGTATAAGAAAATAAAAGAAAGTGATTTTATAGACATTAATAACATAAGTAAGGAAATAGTAAGCAAAGATTCAGAAGGTTATGTATTAAGTGATTTAAATAGTAAAATTAACTTACTAGAGAAAGATACTACAATAATTAACATTGGTGTAGGATTAGGAAAATCTACTGCAATAATTGATATAATAAGACAGTATCATAACATGAATAGTGATTCTATTAAATATAAAATCATTATGATTACACCTTATAAAACATTAAATAATATTAATGCTTTTAAAGAAATATTTGAAGCAAAAAATATTCATTTTGATTATGAGGATATAGATGCTAATAACTGGAATGAAAATCAAGTTATGGAAGATATAAATAAACCATTACAGATTTTTACAATAAATACAATATTAGAGGATTCAGGACAAGAAGGTGTAGCTCAAAATGCAAATAAAAATAGATATATTAAAGAGTTAATAGAAAATTGTAAAATCAATAATATTAAAGTCGTAATGGTTCTTGATGAGTTACATGAAACATTAGATAATTTCGATAAAAATAAGATATTACTCATCAATAAGTGGAATGAAGTAGTACATAAAGTATTTTTGGCAAGTGCTACTTTTTCAGAATCTTGTATACCCATATTAAAGGTATTTTCATTAATGACGAATAAAAATGTTAAAATATTTGAAACTGAAAGAATCCAAAATAGAGCGTTGAGTGATTTAAATTTAATATTATATAGACGTCAATCTTATGATTTTAATGATTCTTATTTAAAACTATCATTTAATGAGATTCTTATGAAAGACTTTAGTGCAATTAACATTTTGTGCTATTCTAAAGTTGTATCTGAAAATCTTTATAAGTCTGCTATTGGTGATAATATTAAAAGAAAATATGGTAGTCTTAATTTATGTTTCGGTAATAGTAAAATAACATTTAAAAGAAATGAATGTAATATAGGAACTACTTTTAAAACGGGGATTAGTATTGATGAAGAAGAAACAGCTTTTGTGATTATATTACCACCTACTTCAGCTAAAGATAATGGAATTTTTAATGATAAACTTAATTCTATAACACAAGCAATTGCAAGAGCAAGAAGTTCAAGTTCAGAAATTTATATTATTATGCCAGCGCCTAAAGTATTAATTAAAAAAG